>CAYWVP010000264.1:0-2202 GCA_964461605.1 uncultured Anaerolinea sp. | reverse complement strand
GGATCCAGGCGGAGCGGACGTTGTCGAGGGTCTTGCAGGCGCGGGCGACGCCCTGTTCGAGGGCGTCCTGGAAGCTGACGGTGGATGAAGCTTTGAGCTCGGTAACACGCGCGATTGACATGGTTTCCTCCTTGACCCGCGCCGGGGTTGTAGGGCACGGGTTGATTAAGTTCATTATAGGATATTAAGCGGGGAAATCAAAACGGGGGTGAAAAAGGTGCATCGCCGATGCATATGGTGTGATAAAAAATGTGGCTGCTAAAAGGCAGCCACATTGTCACTCCAAAGAATTCAGTTATGCATCCCAGGCGGTTTCGGTAACCGCGTTCTTCGCAGCGACGCGCCCGAAATAGACAGTAGCGATAACACCAGTTCCGGTGCTGGGGTAGAAGGCGCCCATGTGGCCGCCAGCGGTTTGACCACCTGCGTACAGGTGAGGAATGGGGTTACCGTGCAAATCAATAACCTGAGCATTTGTATTGATGCGCACACCACCCAGGCTGCCCAGATTGTACTCAATGACTTTTGTGGCGTAGTAAGGTGGTGTTTCCATTGATACCAACCCGAATTCAGTACCCATTACGGAATCTTCGCCGGTACTGTTCATGTCCTCGTTCCAGGTGGTGATGGTGCGTTCCAGGTTGGCCTGGTTTACCCCTAATGCCTCAGCAAGTTCTTGAATACTCTCTGCCTTAATGACCTTACCTTCTTCAATTTCCTTTGCCATGTCATCGCTCATGTAAGAAATACCGCTGACGAGCGTTCCACCAAGGTCCATGGTCTTTTGATCCCAAATGGTCCACGCGACCTTATCTTCCTGGGCGAATACAGCGCGCATGACATAAGCATAATGATTGCTTTCAGCAACAAAGCGAAGTCCATGTTTGTTGACAATGATACCGGGCACTTCCGGCTGACCCGGGAGTGTGGGGGTCATCCCAACATTGGTGGTGGGCATGCCAATAAATCCACCGATCGCGGCGAGATCTGCTCCAACTTCCATACCCATCCGAATGCCATCACCAGTATTTGTGAGCGCACAGTAACAGACACCGGTTTCAAGCGCCCATAGTTGGTGCGGGCTGAAAGTGCGTGACATTTCGGTGCTGCGGTCAAATCCGCCTGAAGCGAGAATAACGCCCTTTTTCGCCTTGACGTTGATCTGAGTGCCAGCGCTGGTCGCAGTTACACCGACGATACCTTTGTCCCCATCACGAATCAGTTTTTCCACGGGTGTATCCAAAAGGACCTCAACCCCTGCGGCAGTAGCTATGTTGTATAGTGTGTCGCAATGGAATTTTCCGCCAGCGGCTGCACCAGCAGTGTTGACGTGAATACGGGTCGCGATGAATTCATCCGGAACGGTGGGGACGCGGCCACTGGGATAAACTTCAGCCATTTCGATGCCGTGCACGGCCAACCATTCTACACAATCAAGCGAGCCATCTGCCAGCGCTTTGATGAGTTCTGCATCTACAATACCTTCACCCGCGTAATTCCAGAAGTTGTAAAGTTTTTCGGCGTTGTCGTCTTTGAATTCAGTGACTTCCTTCTGAATTTTTGTGGCGGCCGCGAGCACAATACCTGAGGAGAAAGCGGTGCTACCCCCATACGCTGCTCCTTTTTCGAGGACTACCACTGTTGCTCCTGCTTCGACAGCCTCAACTGCTGCGGCCAGCCCGGTGCCACCAGCGCCAACGATCACAATGTCTGCTTCCTTATCCCAACTACCAGGAATCGCTGACTGTTCTTCAACAGTTTTAGGTGCACAACCGGCTGCAACCAGTCCGAGACCAGTGAAGGCAGCCCCTTTTAAAAACGTTCTTCTCCCAATGTCTTTACCCATAACAATACTCCTTTAATTTACACAACTGTGATGATTAATTCTATCATCCCGTGTATTATGCGGGGATTGAAATATGACGAACATGACAAACAATGGTTTTTTGATTAAATTTGTCATATTAAAGATTCTGTAATCAACAAGAAAAATCCGGTGCATCGCCGATGCACCCTACAATTAATGCGAACCCCATCGAATGGTAAAGCCTGACAGCTCGCCTACGTTTCCCCCTCCAACCCCGCGGCGCGCTCAAGGCGCTCGACCAGATCGGCAACAAACCTGAAGGCGGGCATGCCGTCGATGACATCATGGTCAAGGGCGATGGTGAGGTGCAGGATATCGCGCTTTTGCACCTCGCT
>CAYWVP010000263.1:0-2206 GCA_964461605.1 uncultured Anaerolinea sp. | reverse complement strand
CATACGGGGAGATCAACTGGTCAAAAATGATGCGGGACTTCCGGCCAACCAGCCAACGCAGCGGCCAGTAAATATCATGCCCGCGAAAATTGACCAGCCAAAGACTGGTATTGTTCCTTTTCCGGATGGCCAGTATTTTCTTGATGGTTTGGATGTACCGTTTGAATTTCGGACTGGTATTAACGGCATCTTCGATCACCAGGTCAGAGCGGGCGCTCAGCGCCTGGCGCAGGGTTGTTGACCTGATGTATTTGGGAAAACGGTATGACAGCACAAAACCGAGATGTCTTTTTTCCAACACTTATCCTTTAACCACAAATTTCTGTGAAGAGTCCTTCTGCCAATAAAATCGCGGGAGGGGTCAGAATAATTATTCTTCTTTGCGTATCAGACGGCAGCCGTTGATCTCAACCGTTTCTTCATCTACCCGGTATTCATCACGCTGCCGTACCACCACCTCTTCCATCATCTGGCGGTTGGTACTGATGGCATCACCAAGCAAGCCCATGGTAACCAGCATCAACCCAAAGATGCCCAGCGTACCGCCGATGGAGACCGACTGGATATAACGCCCGACACCGGACTGGTTGGTGAAGTAGAAGTAAAGGAACCTGCCAATGAGGATGGCAGAGGTAAGAAGAAAAGGAACACTCGCCAGTAAAAAGGTTTTGAGCGGCTGGTACAAGACATAGGAACGGATGATCGTTCCGCTCTGGCGCCAGATGAAATTCAGAATGCCCTTATGCAGGCGTGAGGGTCGGGTGGTGGGGTTGGTTACGATGGGCAAATGCGCCAGCTTCATGCGCTCCTTGCCGGCCTGGATGAGCGTTTCCAGTGTGTAGGAATAGCGGTTGAAAACCTGCAGGTGCAGGGCGGCATAACGGGAATACGCGCGGAAACCGCTGGGCGCGTCAGGCGCATCTGTGCCGGACACCACGCGCATAAACCAGCTGCCGAAAGATTCAAGGAAGCGTTTGATGGGCGAGAAGTTCAGGTTCTTGTCCACCTGGCGATCCCCGATCACGATATCCGCCTTGCGCCGCAAGATCGGCGCGATCAGGTCAGTGATGTAATGACCGGGATACTGGTTATCAGCATCCGTGTTTACAACAATGTCAGCCCCGAGCGCCAGCGAAGTTTGAATACCGGTGACAAAGGCTTTGGCCAGCCCCCTGTTTGAAGGATGCTGGACCACATAATCCGCCCCGCTTTGCAGGCCGACCCTCGCGGTGTCGTCAGCTGAACCATCATCGATCAGCAGAACTTTCAGCTCGTCCACTCCCTCGATCTGGCGGGGCAGGTCAGCGAGGGTGCGGGCGATCGTCTCCGACTCGTTGTAACAGGGGATCTGAATGATCAGTCTGGTCATTGGCACTCCTTAAGCTTAATAGAACCAGTTCAACTGGTTGCGAGCGGCGAAGAAAAGTAAAAAGAGAACCGGCCCGCCAATGGTGAAAAGCAACAAAGTATAAGCGACAGCCAGTCGGCGCACAAGTTTGTGGGTAATGCGGGAAATGAAATCCACGCATAACACATAAATCGGTGCCAGCGCCGGGAACAGGTAACGTCCCTGGATGGCTACATGACGGAAATCCGACATCAGCTCTTCATTATAACTTTCGATGAAAATGGCAAATACATATGACACCGCCAATGCCAGTAAGGTATAGAAGACGTAATCTCTTTTCTCCCAGTACTTGATGGCGATGATAAACACAAATATGTACAGAAGCCGATAAAAAGTGATGGTCAATGTGGGGTAGTAAGCCTGGTGACCCATGATGCCGTAAATGGTGGTGAGTACGCGTTTGAACCAGTACTCATCAAAGTAAGTGAGCGGATTGGTCTTTCTTTGTTGGATCACATCCCGCAAGGTAAGTTTCTCCTCAGGGAAGCCCATCTCCTTGGCACGCCGCACAAAAACGCTCAGGTCGCATTGCTCCTGGGTATAGTTGTCGGTGCAATCGGGGATCGGTTCAGCATATTTGACAAGATTGACCCCATAAACGGAAACATTCACACCAATCATCACCACAGCCAGCAGCGCAGTAACAATGAGATGCCATTTGGGTTCCTGCTTCAGGTTGATCAGACGGCGATTCCTGATCACATAAACCAACCAGAAGATAAACATCACAGCCGCCAACGGCAGGACGGTTTTCTTTGCCAGTACACCCAACCCGATCAGGAAGATCCACAACAGGCT
>CAYWVP010000262.1:0-2207 GCA_964461605.1 uncultured Anaerolinea sp. | reverse complement strand
TTGCTGATCTTCGGCCTGGTCTGGTTCCTCATCCCCAATGTGGGGTTGGGCGTATTCGGGCATGACGTGCAGGTGAATGACCTGGCGGCCATCCTCACGCGCTACTGGGGTTCGGCGTTCATTGCCATCGCGGTGATCCTGTGGCTGGCACGCAACGCGCAGGCGGACTCCATCGGGGTCAAGGCAATTACCTACGGCGGATTTGTACTGGCGGTAACCGGCCTGGTCGCGGCGGTGATCGATTTCCTCTATGGCAATCCGAACGCGGTGATCTGGTTGAGCATCGGGCTGTACGCTCTCTTCGCCGTGCTCTATGGCATCCTGCTATTTAAGAAAGTCTAAAAGGATCCGTTCCATCGATCCGAACGAATATTAGCCTGCTTGAGGTGGGATCTATATACTATGGCTGATGCTGGTGC
Source organism: uncultured Anaerolinea sp. (assembly GCA_964461605.1). Classification (GTDB taxonomy): domain Bacteria; phylum Chloroflexota; class Anaerolineae; order Anaerolineales; family Anaerolineaceae; genus UBA6107. Next base: position 1,788 of record CAYWVP010000262.1, on the reverse strand, counting down.
CTGACAGGTTTTCTCTGGATATAAAATAAGCCGATCCTCATGGGACCGGCTTATAGTCTGTTTGTTTTGTCTTACTTCTTTTTCGCCTGGCGGTATTGCATGAAACCCTGGAAGACCTGGAAAAAGCCAAGCAGGATGAGGGCGAGGGTGATGAAACTGAAATCTCCGCGGCCAGACCCCGCTTCGGCGGGCGGGACGAGGAAGTAGAGGATCAAGCCGATCACGGCAAAGACAGCACCGGTGATCATCATCTTCCGGCCGCCTGCTTCACTTACCTCAGGGCGCACACGCAGCTTGACGCCGGCTTTGACGTAGCCTACAACACCTTCACTGTCCTGCACGCGGTACCACACATCCTCTTCGTATTTGTCTGAACCGCGCACTGTGAACACGGTCTTCCTGGGGATCACGCCGAGGATGGGGGATTCGGGATCGGGAGATTCGTGCATTTCGAGGTCATTACCGATCGATTCAACCTGCTGAATGGAAAAGATGCGCGTGTCGCCAGCGATGTAGCCGGTGAAGCCGTTCTCCAGTGTGACCGTCACCCAGGTTTCCCCTTTTTTGCGGATCACTTTTCCGATCTCAAACTCATCACCCTTTCTCAGGGTTGTGATGGAAATGGCTTCAGCGACCGGTTCCTGGAAGACAGGAGTGCTTTCATCACCTAATGTAGCTCTCATTTAATTTTCTCCTTCCGATTCATTGACGATTGCCCAATTATAATGCGCGGCGCATTCAGCGGCCCATTCGGCATCATGAATGGATATTTCAAGCGGGATGGCCTGCGGATCGCGGTCATTCTCCAGCACAATGGTGGAAACACTGGCGCGCGGATGCAACACGGGATCATAGCCGGAGGTTTCGAGGTTTTCAAGGATGCGGCGTGAGTGTAACCGGTGGTGGAACCAGGCACCGAAAACGAGCAGCATTCCGGGACCGGTGATGAAAGGCCAGTATGGTTTGATCACGCCGAGTACGGAGGAGGCCGGAACCAGGTTGGTCATCAACACCAGGCCGGCAGCGGCAATGATGGCGCCGATCGTGTAAATCCTGGCGTAAATGCGTGAGAGAAGGCCGAGGCTGGTGTTGTCCTTTTCGAATTCTTCGGGGTTGGCAGCAAAATCAGCCTGGTAGCAGCGCTGGCACACCCTGATGCGCAGGTGATACACCCGGCTGTACTCATAGGTCTGGCGGTACAAGCCCGGTTTTTTCGCGCCGATGCGCAGCCTGAGCTTGTGGGTTTCGTGATCAGTGGCGGGTTGCGCGCCACAGCGGGAACAACGCGGAGGATGATCGAGGACGAGAAAACCTCCCACGGCGGCTTGAACCTGCTCAAGGGGTACGCGGAGTTTAAGCGGCATGGGTGAGGCGTCCGGTAGTGAGTTTTTTGTTCACGTTTCTATTGTAATCGAAAAGGCTGCGCCGCCGGGATCTTCCGGCGGGAGCAGCGGGGAGTGCACTATCTGTTTTCGAGCGCGTCCAACCGTTCTAAGATTTGGTGAATGATGCCGTGAAGATCGGCTTCGTTGATCGTGTCCTCTGATTTGATCTTATCTTGAACGGCGCGTTTGCGCGCAGCAATCGCGCCGGAGGGTACGATGGTGAACTTGCCTTTGCTCTTGATTACTTTACTTGTCATGGGATCACCTCAACGACCAGGATGCCATTACCGGCAGCACAAAACATGGTCCGATCTGCTGGTGTAATGATGAACTGGCCGACGTTCTCGGTGGATAAAACGATCTCACCCTGGCCATTGACGAGGGGAACACGTTCGATTGTGCC
>CAYWVP010000261.1:0-2207 GCA_964461605.1 uncultured Anaerolinea sp. | reverse complement strand
ATGGTGTTGGATTTGGTCATGTCGCCAGCGATCATACCGCACAGGTAAGCCGGTTCGTGGATCCAGTTATCAAATACGGCCAGGTTCGGAGAGACAGGGCCAAGTTCCGAACCGAAAGCCCAGGCGATCTCAGGATAAGCAGCAGCTGCACGGCGTACAGCTTCTTCGTTCACGAAGGCATCACCCACAATGAGATCGGGTTTCTGTTGTTCGGCAACTTCACGTAAAACTCTTTCCATGTCACCGGTGTAACCAATGTCCTCGGTGAAGGTGTACTCAATCAAGCCGTCTTCCTGGGCTTTGAGCAGAGCGTCATGGACGACACCGTCCCACGGTTCTTCAATGGGGGTAGCGAAAGCGCCGAATACCTTGATCTTGCCTGTTGCAGCCTGTTCTTCTGCTTCACCCGCGCCGGCACAACCAGCAAGCAGGCCTGCGATCATCAGTACTGTAACAAAAAACGTGAAAATACTCTTCTTGGACATTTTCTCTCCTTCTGATTATATGAAATGGGAACTTGTCTTCGTTGCCTTGTTAATGGGTAGATATGGTTTTGGAAGCACCTCCTGTATGTAAAGCATTATCATAGCATAAATACTTTTCAAATCAAGTGACTCAGGCATTTTCCCTGATGATCTCATCCATTTTTTTCTGATCGACCAGTTTGCCATGGCTGATCACGTATTGCGGTTTTTCGTGGAAGCGCAGCGCTTCCAATACATTGGGCTGGTCGAGCACCACCAGGTTGGCCACAGCGCCTTCCTTGATCTCGAAGTCCTTGAGTCCGATCGCTTTGGCAGGGTTGGTGGTGACCATCGTGTAAAGGGTTTCCATATCTTCCCGTGTGGTGAACCACAACAGGTGCGAATTCAGGAATGCCACCTCGAGCATGTTGTTGCGCCCGTAAGGATAGTAGGCATCTGAAATGTCATCCTGTCCCAGCGAGACCAGTACACCTTCTTCCAGCAGTTCGCGCACGCGGGCATGCAGCGGACCGGTGTGCGGATCACTCACAATACCCATGTTGGCTTTCTTCAGGATGGCAGCCAGCTTCTGCAGGTAGGGTTTGGGGTACATAGCCATGGCGCGGGCATGATGTGCGAGTGAGCGCCCCTGCCATCCGGTGCGGATGGTTTCCAGCGCCATTACTTCCAGCGAGCGCAAGCCGTTATCGCCGGCGTCATCCACCAGCATGGAAACGGGTTTGTCATACTCCTTGGCTAATTGGAAGCAGATGCGCACATGTTCTGCGATGTCTGCATCGGTGTATTCGATCCAGGGGATGCCGCCCACGACATCTGCACCCAGATCCATTGCCTGCCGCATCAGTTTCTCAGCGCCGGGTTCACGTACCAGGCCGTCCTGGGCGAAGGCAACAGTCTGAATATCGACGATACCTTTGAACTCATCGCGAGCCTTGATCAACGCCTTGATACCTTCCAGCTTGCCCTTGGAATCTACATCCGCAAAGGCACGAATGTGGGTGCAACCATAACGGGCAGCCAGGGCAGCCGCTTTGCGCACATTCTTGATGATCCATTTCTCATCGTATTGTTCTTTGATCTTCGCGGCCAGCTCAATGGCGGTCATGGCTTTGCCCATGTCAGCACCGTGATAATCCTTGAGCGCGGCTTCGTCCATCATCATCAACGTGTAAACTTTGCACAGGTGCAGATGCGTGTTGACGAAGGATTCCGTAACCAGGTTGCCGCCTGCGTCCAGTTCCTCGGTGCCTTTGGCATCGATCTTCGCTGCGATCTTTTCGATCTTACCGTTCTTCAGGCCAATATCAAATCTTGCTTTGGGATCTTTCCGCAATACAGCATTGCGGATGATCAGGTCAAATTGCTCAGTCATATTCCTCCAATTCAAGTATTTTAAAAATATGCCGGATGTCCCCATCCGGCATAAGTTACTTATTTAATGCTACTCCACTTTTCCTGCGTCCAACATGGCAAGGAAGATCTTCTCGGCTGAGAAGGGAGGACCATCCAGGCGGATACCGGTGGCATCGTAGATCGCGTTGCCAAGGGCGGCAATGGTCGGCACCATCGGATGTTCACCCACACCGCGTGCACCCCACGGACCATCATCCTGAGGTACTTCCACGTAAGTGGTATCCAACGGGAAGGCTGTATCGGCTGATGTGGCAATGCGGTAATCCACAAAGCTCGGATTGGTCATCACGCCGTTGCGCAGGCGGATCT
>CAYWVP010000260.1:0-2212 GCA_964461605.1 uncultured Anaerolinea sp. | reverse complement strand
GGCAGCCCTGAAACGCAGCCGCAGTGTAAAACCGGGAGAATTCGAGTGACCTGTTACTATTGTTAAACGGTTTAGTGTTGAAAAGGGATAAATTTATCCTATAATGAATTATTGCATCAGTTATTTTCATTTTGAATAAAGGAGAGAAATATGTGGTACTACACGCTCAACAATCAACAGGTTGGACCCGTGGATGAAGAGGAGATCAGGAAACAGGTCGCTGCGGGTGCCATTACACAGTCCACCCTCGTCTGGACGACCGGCATGGCCAATTGGGCACCCATCGGTCAGTCCTCTCTCGCCTCTCTCGTGGGTTCAGTTCCCCCGCCAGTCACCCAGGTTGCTCCCCCTCCCCCTGTTGTTTACGAGGATCCCGAGATCACCAAGATCAACAACCTGTGGATGTGGTTCTGGATCAGCCTGATCGGTATCATCCTGGGTGGACTCGGCTTGATCGCCGCCGGCATCATCTTCTTCATCATCTTCCACAAATCCTGGAAGTTGACCGAACACGAGGGCAGCCGCGCCAACGCTGATACCGCCACTGCCTGGTGCTTCATCCCCTGCTGGGGTGAGTATTGGATGTTCCCGGCATTCCGTGGGCTTGCCCGTGAATTCAACGCTCTGTTTGACAAGCACAACATCCTGGCTGAGAAAATTGACCTGCGCATCCCCACCTGGATGCTCATCTGCCTCTGGGGCAGCGTGGTCACGTTCGGCTTGTCCCTCATCGGTTTCATCGTGCTATGGATCATCTACACCAACAAGATCAAGAACGCCTACATTGCCGTTTACCAGGCCAGGCAGGCTGCTGAATAACCGCTGACCCCGTAAACCAGCCATTACTGTTGCGTTTGCAGCAGTCATTTGTTAACGAAAAACCCCCGCCTCTCGGCGGGGGTGTCGCAAATTGAGTCTTCCCGTTTCGCGCCTGCCAGCGCCACCCTAATTTTTTCAGTGGCCGTCCACTTCCCCGCTCTTAAGACGATGCCGGACTCTTAGGGCACTGTTGCGCTGAACGCTTCACGGTACTCTCAAGGTATTACCTCGCTTTTTCGTATTCCTGCTCAACAAAATCCCAATTCACCACGGACCAGAATGCCTTGATGTAATCAGGTCGGCGGTTCTGGTAATTCAGGTAGTAGGCGTGCTCCCAAACATCCAAACCAAGCACCGGCACGTGATTATCCATGTAGGGGCTGTCCTGGTTGGCAGTGGAGTAGACCTGCAGTTTCTTTTCGCCGTCAACGACCAGCCATGCCCAGCCGGAGCCGAAACGAGTGGTCGCGGCGGTGGTGAACTTTTCCATGAAAGCATCGGCGGATCCGAAGGATTTTTCGATCTCTTTCAGTAGCATTCCGCTCGGGGCTTTCTTCCCGCCCGGATTCAACACTTCCCAAAACAGGCTGTGATTGGCGTGTCCGCCGCCGTTGTTGCGTACCGCGGTGCGAATCGCTTCAGGAACGCTGTTGAAGTTACGCAGGATGTCCTCGATCGACTTGCTGTACAGGTCCTGCGCAGACTCGAGTGCCTTATTCAGATTGGTTACGTAAGTGGCGTGATGTTTGCCGTGATGGATTTCCATCGTACGCGCGTCGATGGCGGGTTCAAGCGCATCGAAGGCGAATTTGAGTTGTGGTAGTTCAAATACTTTGTTCATGATTTCCCTTCCCGGTGATTAATTGTACTATTATGATAATAATACTCATATTAATAACAAAAGTCAAGTGGTTTGTATAAGAATCACATTAGAAACAACCAGAAGTTAGCCCATGAAAACCTTTTCATGGGTCAGCGCGCAGATCCTCGTACGCGTTGGGTGGGTTGAAAACCCACCGCTCTTCTGTCATTGCGAGGAGCGCGGTCGGCGACAGGGCAATCATATAGATCATGCAAGCCGCGTTTGGCCTGCTTAATTCTTTTGCGTTCTACAATGTGCTTACACCGCGGTCGATATCCTTTTTGCGTTAAAATTGAAAAAAAATTCACTTAAAAGGGACTTCCTTAAAAGGTTTGGTTATTATACCTTAAAAAGTCAAAATTCTGACAAAACAGCGGTGGATGAGTTGCATCCCTTCTTACCCCGTGTTAGAATACCTAATAGGTATGTTAAAGAAAGCACCCGTTTGGGGAGGTTTTTATGGTGAGAATGGTGGAAGTGGTCATAGATAGTGTGCGGGTCAGCCTGACAAACCAACAACGCATTGTGGTG
>CAYWVP010000259.1:0-2213 GCA_964461605.1 uncultured Anaerolinea sp. | reverse complement strand
CAAATTACAAAAAGGATGGATGGAATTGACCAGTTTTTCGGAGGACCTGTTGAAGCGCGGCATGCAGCCGGGGCAGATCATCCGCAGCCTCACACAGGTAATCGCCCCTGTCAACGTAATCAAGCGCCTGGAACTGGCAACAGGCAGCACGGTGTACCGCATTGAACGCATCCGGCTGGCTGACGGCACCCCGATCGGGCTGCAAACCTCCTACCTGGCACTGGGAAGCGGACAGGAGATCACTTTGGAGGACCTGCAATCCAGCGGGTCGCTTTATCGCATTCTGAGCGATAAATTCAACATCCACCCCAGCGAAGCGGATGAGACACTTGAGGTAACGCTGGCCACGCCGCAGGAAGCCGCATTGCTGGATATCCCGGCGGGTGCCCCGTTGTTGTTGAGTGAACGGGTATTGTTCTCACAGGAACGCCATCCGATCGAATACGTAAAGATCCTCTACCGCGGGGACAGATATCAATACTACACGCATTTAAAACGTCGGGAATAGATGACTACTGACCGCTATCGGCGGGAGGTACGGAGTAGGTGAAGAAATCCCGCCCCGGTACATCAGCCGCGTGATGTTGGCTGATCCCATTGGGGTAAAGGGACATCAGTTTTTCCATGCCAGCGCTGTCATCCGCTTTGACAAAGAACAACTTGGCTCCGGGTACATCCAAAGTGTACTCCAGGTCATCCGGCCAGATCTGAAAGTCCCTGCCCAGGTAACCGGCGTTGGCCGCGACCAGGCGGGTATCCACCCAGTGCGCAACGGCCACCACCCAGACTGTATCCGCTTGTCCGGTCGAATTTATAAACTCCCTGGCGATACCTCCCATTTGAGACGTGTTCCAGGTGGCTGAACGGTACTGGTTTTGATACTGCTTGAAGACCAGGTCGTAATTCTGCGCGGCGGAGACTGCGATCAAAACCACAGCGAATGTGATAACGAGGACACTGCCCGTTGAGCGCCGGGCATTTTGCCAAAGTGTGGAGAGGAAGGATTGCAGGGCGATCACCGCCACGAGGATGACGGGAATCACAGCACCACCCGCCCGGCTGAGGGATGGATTCTCATTAGGGAAAGCCAACGCCAGGATCGACGGAAGCATCAGCAGGGGAATGGACACGAGCAGAATGAGATATTGCCAGTTCCTGCGGTGAATCCAGGCGTAGATCAGAACCACGACACCCAGTATGTAAAACGCGGCGGTGATAAGATCCAGCGCCGGCCGATTGATCACCGAGATGATCCAGGTTTCTCCATCCCGCCAGAAAGGCAGGGCAAAGGCTTTGACCATGTTATGCAGGAAAACGACAAAGGCTGAACCCTGGATCGCCTGTTCCGCGCCAGTCATGCGGGTGGCCATGCGGTAGAAAAAGGCATCGGGATACTGGATGGCGTAACGCAGAAGCGGAAGCGCGCCCACCAATGCGAATAATATGATCACCCCCAATCCGCCCAGCGTGGCATCATTCTTTTTCGGCTGGTTATGTTGAGCCATGTAGACCACAAAGATCAGGATGACCACCAGCGGCATCACGCGGAAAGCCGAGTACCCCAAGAGACCCAAGCCCAGTAAAACACCGCCCAGGACCAGGTCGTTACGGCTGGAGCGCCGCAAACCGCGCAGGAGGTAAAACAGCACGGGCGCAACGAACACCGGGGTCAATACCAGGCGCATCCCCGAGCGCGCCAGGATATTGGTCCACGAAGCAATGCCGATCAACAGCAGCGCCAACAAGCCAGTCCAGCGATCGCCCACTTCTTCGCCGAGGAGATAGACATAAACCAACGAAACCAAAAAAGCCAGTGCCATCGACAACTTCAGCACTGTAAAGTTCATTTCCATGCCGAAGAGCTTTACCAGTGTCGCAGCCAGGTAGAACTGGATCGGTTCGCGGCCTGAATTACGCGGGAAGAAGATGGACTGGTTACCATCGACCACTTCCTTCAGGTCGAGCAATTTTTCGGTGTGGTCACTGGTCATGTCCAACGGTACGCTGGACAGCTGGCTCAGGTGAAACCAGGCGGAGATCAGGAAAACGAGCAGCAGGAGAATATGCCACCTGTTAATGCCCTGATGACCTATGCCTCTTCTTAAGATCCCGGTTGATCCATCGTTTGATGCCGCAGGGTTTTCACTGCGCTCACCGGGCAGCCAGAATGCCGCCAGCGCGGCGATGAAAGTGGCAATCCACAGCACTACGTT
>CAYWVP010000258.1:0-2241 GCA_964461605.1 uncultured Anaerolinea sp. | reverse complement strand
CTGTCGCGCTCGGCATCGGCACCAACGGCATGAAGAAGACTGCCCGCATGGTGCTAAGGTTGGCGTTCCACTTTGGTTTGTTCCAGGGCGGAATGACATTTTTAGGCTGGCTGGCCGGCCGGCAGATCGCTGACCTGATCTCCCGCTTTGACCATTGGGTGGCCTTCCTGCTTCTTTTATATGTAGGCGGCAAGATGGTGAAAGGCAGTTTCGACCGTGATGAAGAATGCAGGCGGGATGACCCCACGCGCGGCGGTTCTCTGGTAATGCTCTCGCTTGCCACCAGCATCGACGCGCTGGCAGTAGGCTTGAGCCTGGCCATCATAGACGGGTCAATCGTTCAAAACAGCCTGATCATCGGCAGCGTTTCATTTATCCTGGCAGTGGCTGGTTACCTGCTGGGCGACCGGTTGGGCTGCCGTTTTGGCAAGCGCATGGAATTGCTGGGGGGACTGATCCTGATCGGCATCGGCGTGAAGGTCCTGTTGAGCCATTTGTTTGGTTTATAAGGGATTTCTGGTTCTTGACCCTCCCCATTGATGGGACTATAATTTCATTCGTTGAAAAAAAGTAAGAAGAAGTAGAGGTGGTATTATGCCGGTATATACATATCGGTGCGAAAATTGCGGGATTCAATTCGATCAGACACAGAAGTTCTCTGACCCGTTACTGACCAGGTGCCCTGAATGCGGGAAGAAAAGCCTGAAGAAGGTTTACACGCCGGTCGGGATCGTCTTCAAAGGTTCTGGTTTTTACGCGACCGATCACCGGTCGCCTTCTGGCAACACATCCCATGCAACAAGTAAGCACGATGAACCAAAGACTAATGAACAGACTGAGAAAGCCAGTGAGCCTGCCAAAGCCAGTGAGACACCAAAGGCTGCGGCTGGTGAAAACGCTTAAATTCCCGCCCTTACACAGTTAATGGCATCTTTGGCGTCCTCCGTGATAGGGCGTGATAGGAATTGTGAGGGCATTGATAGTAAATGATAGGCTGCGCCAACTAGACTGATTTGCATTACGCGAGGTTGTTATGACAAAAACAAAAAAGCAGGCTGCGCAGGGGAAGACCCCGCGGAATTCAACCCGGCAAAGTAAGGCTCGCCTGCAGCAAATCATCCTAGCCGTGATCGGCATCATTGTGATCATATCCATGGTGTTGGCGCTGGCAATGAATTACTAGAGGAAAAATGCCTAACAAACAAAGATGGTTCTGGCTGGCGGCGCTGGTCGCCGCATGGTGTTTTGATTTTCTGTTCTGGAATAAATCTGCAAATCTATCCTACTTCATCTGGGTGGTTGTCCTGTTGGCCGCGGGGTATCTGCTCGCCTGGCATGAAGGCAAACGACCGCACTGGCGCAGTATTGTATTAACCGTGCTGATCGCAGCGTTCGCGTCCGTGATGGTGCTGCGCAGCGAGGAAATGACCCGTGTGGTCAGCGTGTTGTTGTCGCTCGCCGGGATGATCCTGTTGACCGCCACGTTCCTTGACGGTCACTGGCCATGGTTCCGCCTGCGCGACTACGTGGTTGAGTTTGCCAAAGTGATCGGCGGCGGGTTCTCCGGCGCGGCAATGCTGGCAGCACAAAAAAAGAATGCTGCAGCAGTGGATGGCGCACCCGCCAAAAGCCGCTGGAGCAGGGTTTGGCCGATCTTGCGCGGCATCCTGATCGCGCTGCCGGTTGTGGCAGTCTTCGCAGTGCTGCTTTCTGCAGCTGACCAGGTCTTCGCGGATTGGATCAAGAATATCTTCAACCTGGAAAAAATCCCTGAGTACCTGTTCAGAATTTTCTATATATTGATCATTGCCGGGTTCCTGGTGGGAGTCTATTTGAAGGCGATCCATCCAGCAAAAGAAGCGCAAAAGCCCTCGCCGAACACGCCGTGGATGAAAACATTCCTCGGTTGGACGGAGAGCGGTATCGTCCTGGCGGCGGTCAACCTGCTTTTCATTGTGTTTGTCGTCATACAGATGCGCTACCTGTTCGGTGGAACCGCTAACATTACCGAAACCGGCTATACCTACGCTGAATACGCCCGCAAGGGATTTGGAGAGCTGGTAGCAGTGGCTGTGTTGTCGATCGGGTTATACATGCTGTTGACCACCATTACCCGCACTGATACGCGGTTCTCAAAAATCGGGCTCACAGCGTTGTCAGTGCTGCTCATGGCTAACCTGATGGTGATCCTTGCCTCCTCCTTACAGCGCATCATGCTGTACGAGCAGGCGTATGGGTTCT
>CAYWVP010000257.1:0-2242 GCA_964461605.1 uncultured Anaerolinea sp. | reverse complement strand
AATGACCCCCTGTTCGGCTGGTTCTCAGATCGTTTCTCTTCGAAACGCTTTGGGAAGCGCCGCTTCTTCATGATCTTTGGCGCCATTCCCCTTGCCATCAGCATCATGCTGTTGTGGTTTGTCCCGCGCGGGCTCGAGAGGGTCGGGGTGTTCATCTGGATCGCATTCACGTTCATTTTGTTTGATACCTTATGGACGCTAACGAATGTTCCCTACTACTCGCTGTCCTCTGAACTGACCGAGGACTACGATGAACGCTCCAGCCTCACTTCATTCCGCATGATCCTGGCAGTACCGGCTTACATCGTGGGCGCTGCACTCACTCCTGCCATTGTGGGGCTTTTCGCCACCAAGTACACCGGTTACGGTTTTGTTGGCATCATTTATGGCGTAATCGCCGCCGCCGCGCTGCTCATTTCTGCTTCCGGCTTAAAGGAAAAACCCAACATTGTTGCGAACAAGTCAGAGATCTCCCCGCTAAAGGCGATCAAGTACACCTTCAAAAACAAGCCCTTTGTGCGCCTGATCATCGCCTACCTGCTGATGAACCTTTCTTTTGCGTTCATCAAAACGTTGATGGCTTACTTCCTGACCTACCAATTAAAGATGGAGCCCCAGGTTTCGATCGTGATGGGCTTGCTGCTGGTGGTGGTGACGATCACCATCTTCCCGTGGAAGAAGATCGCGGAAAAGTGGGACAAAGGCCCGGCTTATGCCCTGGGGATGGGCATCGGTGCATTAGCCATTGGACTGTGCTTTTTCCTGCCCAATCAACCCACCTGGCTGATCTATGTGATCGCGGCTGTAGCCGGGGTCGGATTCGCGGTCAACTGGGTCTTCCCGTGGGCGATGATCCCGGATGTGGTTGATTATGACCGCCTGGAGACCGGGGAATACCGCAGCGGGATGTACTTCGGCGTGTGGGGGCTGGCCACCAAGATCTCCGAGGCCATCGCGCTCGCCGGTACCGGTTGGATCCTGGCGCTCTACAATTACGTGCCCAATGTTGAGCAGAACGCATCAACCCTGTTCGGTATCCGCTTATTCTTCGGTCCCATCCCCGCGTTTTTTATTCTGGCCGCGCTGCCCTTGCTCATCTGGTATCCCATCACCCGGTCTACTCACCTGAAAATTCGCCAGCAACTGGCGGATAAGGGTGTTCTGGCAGCTGACGCAGTAAGGGAGGATGCCTAATGAAAAAGATCAACGTGGCGTTTGTCGGTTGCGGCCGCATTTCTGATCTGCATTACATGGGGTACAAGGGCAGGGAAGATGCCAGCCTGGTCGCCCTCTGCGATAGCAATGAAGCGCGCGCGAAAGCCAAAGCCAGGGAGTGGGGGGTCAACCGGGTATTCAAGGATTTCAGCGAACTGCTCAAACAACCGGATATTGACCTCGTGGAACTGCTGGTACCGCACCATCTGCACCGCGGCATGACGTTGCAAGCACTGCGCGCCGGCAAACATGTATCCGTGCAGAAACCCATGGCGCTCAACCTGGCGGAAGCGGATGAAATGATCGCGGAAGCCAACAAGACCGGTTTGGTACTGCGGATCTACGAGAATTTTGTTTTCTATCCGCCGCATGTTGAAGCGAAACGGCTGCTGAAGGCGGGAGAGATTGGTGAACCGCAAATGCTGCGTATGCACGTGAGCACCGGTAAGAGTAAAACGCAATGGAAGGTGCCCCTTACGAGCTGGGCGTGGCGTTTGAAGGAAGAGACCAGCGGCGGCGGACCGCTCATCTTTGATCATGGTTACCACCTGTTCTCTCTGGCTTACGACCTTATGGGTCCGGTGAAACGGGTGAGCGCGTGGATCGACCGCTCCAGAGTTCCACCGGGGGTGTACATTGATGCGCCTGCGGTGATGATGTTCCAATTCCAGGAGAAAACACGCTACGGCACGCTGGATTTTGCCAATACGCCCAACCTGGTGATGGACAGCATCTATTATTCGGATGATGACCGTGTGGAGATCATCGGTGACAAGGGGATCATCATCGTCAACCGCTGCACCGCAAAAACGCTGGATTACCCGCCCCTGGTGCTGTTCAAGGATGGCATTACACGTGAGATTCCGGTGGAACGTTACGAGTGGCACGACAGCTTCATTGACTGCACGCGCCATCTCATTGATGTGTTGACAAAAGGCGGAAGCCCGCGGCTGGATGGCAGGACCGCCCGGAATGTGCTCGAGTTTTCGATCGCCGCGCATGAATCTGCGCGCACAAATCAACAGGT
>CAYWVP010000256.1:0-2299 GCA_964461605.1 uncultured Anaerolinea sp. | reverse complement strand
CCCTCAGTGCCCGCGATCTTCATTGTGCAGACTGCAGTGCCGTGAACACGCCCGAAAAGCATGATTACTTCATCCCTACGTTGTTCAATACACGGGTGATGATGGACTCCAGCAGCGCCGGGTCCACCTGGTTGCCCAGCCTGGCTGCCACCGCGTCGCGGATGCGCTGCCGCAGGTTCGCCTCATCGGCAGGTCCGGTTTCCGCGCATTTCGGGCAGGGGGTAGACTCCCTGGAAAGATACGGGCGCACCGGTGCGGCAGGCGGAAGTTGATGCGCCTGGAGCAGGCGTACACCCAGGCGTTCAGCCTTTTCGTATGCCAGTTCCGTCAGGACCACATCATCTGTCACCTGCAGGCTCATTTCGCCCCGGGCAGCCATTTCTTCAATATCCCGTTCGGTAAAGAATCTTTTTGCCATACCTGTCTCCTGCGGCAGATCAGCCGCTACGCTCCCGGGATCCCATCCAGTGCTTCCAGCGCGGCCACGGCGGCGTTCTTTGCCGTAATGATCTCAGCCTCGCTGCCTGAAAGCCACATACGTCCGAAACGCCCGACTGAGGAAATGTGAATGATCTTGATATTGGCTTTCTTTTCGGCTTCGTTAACCGCAAAATTGATGTAAGCAGCCGGAGCACATTCGAGAACCAGCATTGTCTCACCCGGCACCAGCATACTGCCGCGCCTGAAGCGATTGATCAGCTGAGACTGGTAGGGGTCGATGCGCGTGATGACCTGGGTGGAGACCACCTGCGGTTTGATGCGGTCTTCCTGCTTCAAACCAAGCCGGTCCAACACCACATGCCCGGCTTCGATCACAGCAGCCTGGTTCAGCGAATGCACCTCAAACATGCCAAACTCGCGCTCTACGATCTGCGCACCCGGCTTGGACTCGGTCGCTTTGACCGCGATATCCACGACACGGAACACCTCGTTACCCGGTGCCATTTCAACGTAAAGCGCTGCCATTCCCTCCACCGGTAGGTCACCCTGGGTGATGGTGCCGACAAAAGCGGCGTATTGCGCCTGCATGCGGTCAATAAAACAATAACAGCGTAATGAGAAATCTTCTGCCATCCTGCCTCCTCGATCAATCGCCGGTATCCGCGAGAGCGATACCCAGCGGGGTAATAAACATCGGCCGGTCCGGAACATGTGTTGGAATACCGGTCACTTCCTCGATCACACCTGCCATGCCCGGGAAAAGCGCTGTCCCACCCACCAGGGTGATCGACTGCGGGGAATAGCCGTGTAGATGCCGCTCAATGATCGTGCCAACCTTCTCCATCACCGGGCGTACCAGCGGGAACAAACGCGCCTGCTCCCGGCTGTCTTTCTTCAACTCCTCAGCCTGTTCAAAGCTGAGTCCAGTCGCGCCGGCGATGACCAGTGAGAAATGAGTGCCGCCGGTGGCTTCATCGGCGGTGTAAACCACCTTGCCATCCTCTAAGATCGCTACACCAGTCGTGCCGCCGCCTACATCGACAATCACGCCATCGCGGATCCCCAGCACCCGGTTCGCTGCGGACGGCTCTTCCACAAGGTTCGGACACAGCATACCGGCTGCCTCAACCACGTTGGAAGTGGCGCGTACCTCCGCGCGTGGAACGCCGGGTGGAAACCCGCTGGCAGCCCGCGTGAGCTGCCTGCCGATACGTTCCTCAGTGCGTTCCTTCAACGAACGCAGCAGATTCACCGCCTCCCAGTAATCGACCACCAGCCCATCCCTGACCACCTGGGCAAACTGGTACTCCCCGGCGAGCGGGTTGCCCGCTTCATCCAGCACCACCAGTACGGTATATGCCGTACCGAGGTCGACCCCTACGCGCAGGTTACCCTGCGGCACGGAATTCAGCCGTGGCGCGCTTCCATCCGGATTGAGATGGATGACTTGCTCAGCGCGGGACAGCCAACCAGCCGGGTCGGCACCCGCGATCTTCCAGCCTGTTGTCACGAATTGAAGCCCGGGTTATTTCTTGGCTTCTGATCCGCGCCCGCCAATGCTGCCCTTGCTGCTCTGCGGCAGGATCATTTCAACGTCCTGGTGAGGCCGCGGGATGACATGCACCGAAACCAGTTCGCCTACCCGCTTGGCTGCTGCCGCACCGGCATCCGTGGCCGCTTTCACCGCGCCTACGTCTCCGCGTACCATCACGGTAACGTAACCACCACCGACATACTCAGAACCGATCAGGACGACGTTGGCCGCTTTGACCATCGCATCCGCCGCCTCAACAGCGCCGACCAGTCCTTTTGTTTCCACCATTCCCAACGCGATCAATGCAGTATCAAATGCCATTTC
>CAYWVP010000255.1:0-2306 GCA_964461605.1 uncultured Anaerolinea sp. | reverse complement strand
AAGACTGCTGCGCTCTTCAATATCATTTTCCATGCAAATTGACCGCCCTTTCTAGCGATAATATCATAAGTATAAATCAAAACCTGATCTACCGCCCAAGGTATTGTTCCTGGAAGCCGGGTAATCACGAGAAAAGATTCATTTTTCGGCTCCAAGATTATACCCCTGTGAAAGATCAAGGCGAGCTCTGATTTACCAGGAGCTTACCAAATCGTATATTCAACAATCGAAAAACCTGATTGCGTTGCATTTACCAAATAATTATTTTATGCTATCCTATAGGATAAGGGAATAATTTCGACTCATGTTCTCCAGCGGGGTTTTGTACCAACACTTAAGAAAAGCTTTGGTACCATTGCTGATTTTGGCAATCGGTTTTCCTTTGTTTAACTATGCCGTGTCCCCGGAAAAAACCGCATCTGCCCAGAATGGACCCGACAGGGTGATCTGGATCACAGTGGATTCAACGGACAACGAATGGTGGCTGGCTTATTGGGCTGACAACCACATCGCCTGCCAGTTCACAATCGATCATGACGGTCCCCCGACACCTGAAGACGTTCTGCTCGTGTGCGGGAATTCTGTTTACCAGGCATGGCTGGAGACTCCGGCTTGCGAGGCAGCAGAAAATGGCAATCGCACATCCGGTTGCAAAGGGCTCTACCTGCAACAGGGAGTATCCCAGGAAACCAGTAATGAGATCCAGGTGGAGCTGCCCGCACCAGAAGTGTGGATCTCTATCACCGGCAACCTGATCGACAGCACAGAAAATAAGTGGGCGGGCGAACCCAACATCGTTTTGACGGGCGAGGAAAAGATCGCCAATGAGAGTATTACCCGCATCAATGGTGTTTATGACGGGATATCCTTTTCCTGCGAAGGCGATATTTGTGAACTGCCTCTTGCCACGACCGGGGATCGGGGTGTAACACTCACCTTCTGGGGAGAATCCAGCTATGGTGACAGCACTGAGGAGTATTCAGCAATGGTGCGGGTGCTGCCATGGGGGGAAACGGCGGAGGGTTCCATGGTGCCGCAACGTATTGGATATTATGTAGATATTATCAGCCCGCAGTGGCGCGGACAGCACAATTGCTCCTGCGCGGGTATCTGGCAATCTTTCCCTCCCGTTGAAGGCTTACCGGATTGGCTGGACACCCCTGACAATGCAGCGGGATTATCCTCATCGCTTTCATTGCATTACCTCGCGGCGATGCTCATCCAGAACGGCGAAGTTGACGCCAGCGACTGCCCCGGGGGCGGACTCGACTATCCGACTGCCGCCAATTTATGCGGTGTGGAGAAAGCAGAAACAGCGTTAAACGACTGGCAAAACCAGTTTGATGAAGAGATCCTGGTTACCTCCGGAGAAACCGGGATCCCGGCCCAATTATTGAAGAACATCTTCGCCCGCGAAAGCCAGTTATGGCCGGGCATTTACCATGATATTGAAGAAGCCGGGTTGGGACAACTGACCGAGGAAGGTGCTGATACCACTCTACTGTGGAACCGTGATTTCTACACGCAATTCTGTCCGCTGGTACTGCTGGATACCACCTGTGAGAAAGGTTACGCTACTCTTCCGGAAGACCAGCGAGCCATCCTGCGCGGGGCATTGGTGAAGAAGGTGAATGCAACCTGCGCCGATTGCCCGATGGGGATCGACCTGACGCAAGCGAACTTCAGCGTGGGGATCTTTGGCGAAACACTGGTGGGGAATTGCGCCCAGGTGGACCGTATGATGTACAACCTCACGCAGCAGACCTCCGGACTGCTCACTTCTTACACTGACCTGTGGCGCTTCACCCTCATTAACTACAACGCCGGTCCGGGCTGCCTATGGACAGCGTTGAACCGTACCTGGCAAGCTGGAGATCCATTGGATTGGGTGCATGTAGCGGCCAACCTTGAACCCGCCTGCCAGGGGGCTGTGGATTACGTGAAAGAGGTTTCAGAGGGAGACTCGGCAAGCATCGCGGTATTTTCTACCATGATCCCCTCACCCACTCCAACGATTACACTCACACCCAGGCCGGTACGGCCAACATCCACACCAAGGGCAACCGGTACATCTGTCAACACCAAAACAGCGACACCGACGGGGACGATCAGACCGACAAACACAGGTACGCTCACCATCACTCCCTCACCGACGAGCACCCACACACCCACTCCCACCGCAACTCCGAGCGGAGGCTGGTAAGAGAACACTCTTACGGATAAACAACAAACAACCGGCTGCAGTTGCAGCCGGTTTTGTATTTAAGAAAATTTTAGGGAGTGATGGTTAGTGGAATCCACGGTGT
>CAYWVP010000254.1:0-2315 GCA_964461605.1 uncultured Anaerolinea sp. | reverse complement strand
ATGGCGTGGAGATGCCAGAGGGCTTCCTCCAGTTTACGGCGGTTTTCCTCAAGCTGGGCATCGATCACCAGGTAGCCATACACTTTCACCGGTCCGTAAGGTGTGCCCTCGTCCTCGGCGTCGTTGTATTTCACGTTGCTTTCCACGACCACACCGCCGCTGGTAAAGCGATCCAGCACTTCTGAGACCGCTTCGGCGAGTTCGCCGTCAACGGTTAATGTCACCTGCAACCATCTGGCTTCAGCCACCGAACACCTCTTTCAGAGTATCAAAGAATCCTTTTTCCTGCGGGCGGACCTCGGCGCCCATGGATGCGGCCAGGGCTTCGAAGTGGGCACGTTGTTCTTCCGTCAGACGGGAGGGTATTTCCACGTTGACGATCACCTGCTGGTCACCGCGCTGATTGGTGCGCAGGATGGGGCTGCCTTTTCCGCGCAGGGTAAACACCTTACCCGGCTGGGTGCCGGTGGGGATGTTGAGTTTGGTCGGTCCATCCACGGTGGGAACTTCGATATCCGCGCCTAAAGCTGCTTGCGCCACGTTGATGTTCAGGTCAAGCAGGATGTCGTTGCCGCGCCGGCGGAAGAATTTGTGATCCTTCACCTTGATCTCAATGTACAGGTTGCCGGTGGGTCCGCCGTTAATGCCGGGCTGGCCTTCACCTGCCAGGCGGATCTGGGTTCCGGTGTCGACACCAGCGGGAATGGAGACCTTTTTGATGCGTGTCTTGCGCTCCAGCCCTCTGCCGCGGCAGTTGTGACAGGGTGTGTTGATGATCTCGCCGCGCCCTGAACAGGTAGGGCAGGTGGTCACCTGCACCATCGAGCCCAGGAAGGTCTGGCGTACCTGGCGAACTTCACCGCGCCCGCCGCAGTTGGTGCATTTGGCGGGATTGGTACCGGGTTCAGAACCGCTGCCTTTGCAGGTCTCGCAAACCTCGTCACGCGTGATCTCGACATCTTTTTCAACACCGAAGATGGCTTCCTCGAAGTTAAGCGTGGCGGTGTAAGCCAGGTCCTGCCCGCGGCGCGGAGCGTTCTGGCGCTGGCGGGATGCGCCGGTGGCAAAGCCAAAGAACTCCCCGAAGATGTCCGCGAAGTCCATGTTGGACCAGTCCGGTACGCCGCCGGCGTTGTTGACCCCGGCAAAGCCGAATTGGTCGTATGCGCGCCGTTTTTCAGCGTCTGAAAGGACGGCGTAGGCTTCGTTGATCTCTTTGAATTTCTCTTCGGCGTCAGCTTCCTTGTTCATGTCCGGGTGGAATTTCCGCGCCAGTGAGCGGAAGGCTGACTTCAACTCCTCCGCCGAGGCATTACGATTCACACCCAGGACTTCATAATAATCGCGTTTGGCCATGCATGTATTCCTTTTGATCCAGGTAAAAGGTTCAGGGGGCGTTGGATGATCAAGTCCAAACGCCCCGGCTGATTATACCTGAACTGATCTTATTGGATCAGATCGATTTATATTCACCATCCACTACATCACCCGCGTCTCCATCAGGCGGATTGTCACCTGATCCGCTATCGGGCTGCCCGGGATCAGTCGTACCAGGATCACCCTGCGGGGCAGCGCCAGGCTGCTGCTGGTACATGCTGGCGCCAACCTTCTGTATGGATTGGCTGAGTGATTCGGTTGCCTTGCGGATGCGTTCAGCGTCATCCTCGTTCATTACACCGCGCAGGCTGCTCACACCGTCTTCAACTTCCTTTTTGATGTCAGCGGGAATTTTATCCGCATTCTCGCGCAAGAGCTTCTCGGAAGCGTAAATGGTGTTGTCAGCGTTGTTGCGTACTTCCACCAGTTCCTTGCGTTTTCGGTCAGCCTCAGCGTTGGCTTCGGCATCGCGTTTCATTTTCTCGATCTCCGATTCAGACAGGCCGCTTGAAGCGGTGATGGTGATGTGCTGCGAGCGGTTGGAAGCCTTATCCAGGGCAGTCACGTTAAGGATGCCGTTGGCATCGATGTCGAAGGTCACTTCGATCTGCGGAATTCCACGCGGAGCGGGGGGGATGCCATCCAGGTTGAACTTGCCCAGCGACTTGTTGTCGGCGGCCATGGGGCGTTCGCCCTGCAGCACGTGGATCTCAACCTGGGTCTGTCCGTCAGATGCGGTGGAGAAGACCTGGCTCTTGCGGGTGGGGATGGTGGTGTTGCGTTCAATGAGCGGGGTGGATACAGAGCCCAGTGTCTCAACCGATAGGGTGAGCGGTGTGACATCGAGCAGGAGGATGTCCTTCACGTCTCCACCCAGCACACCAGCCTGGATGGCGGCGCCGACTGCGACAACCTCGTCAGGGTTGACACCCTTATGC
>CAYWVP010000253.1:0-2349 GCA_964461605.1 uncultured Anaerolinea sp. | reverse complement strand
TTCCATCCTGTATCACCACCCAGGCAAAAGCGCCCATCCCGATCGTCCAGTCTGCAATACCGCCTTCGATCCCCACCCAGTAATCCGCCTCTGGTGCGAGTTCGCGGGCATTTTGCGCGCGATGTGTGGCACAGTTGAGCGTCTCCTCATCCGTGGCGGGTTGGGTGGGAAGATTTAATGTGGTAGCGACAGGAATCACGGTGAATTTCTCGCCCGGAAACAGCCGCTCAAAACCCTGCTGTGTGGCGCGGGCTTTTACCGGGTTGGTGGAAGCGAGACAGATCTTTTTCATGTTCTGACTGGCAGCTCCTATGACTGCTTATATGAAAATAGGGTGAGAAAACTTCTCACCCTATTGTAACGACGATAATTCTAGTAGCTGACCAGGCGGGGCAGCTTCTTGGCCTGATCGACCCAATCCGCGACCTGTTTTTCAACGGGCATCTTGCGGACGAGTTTCTTGGCTTCGTTAATCTCCACCATTTTCGCGAAGAGGTTGGCGGGAACACGTTTGCTTAGTTCAACCACGGTATCCACACCGGCTTCTTCCAACAGGTCTGAATACTCGCTGCCAACACCCTTGATGCGGAACAGGTCAGAAAGGTTGACCCACTCCAGGATGAGGGATTCATCAATACCAGCTTTTTCAGCCAGGTCCTTGCGGCCTTTCGGGGTGCCGCCGAGCTCGAGGAGCTTTTCAGTGGTTGCCACGCCGACAGCTTTAAGTTTCTTTTTGTATACGGGTCCAATCCCTTCAATATCAATGATGCTTGTCATATATCCTCCTATTAGAACGAACAAGTTTTATATCTTAGTATAGGTTATTTTCTTTAATTTTACAAACTTTTCATTCACAGTGACAGGCTTGTCCAGGTTTCCTGATCCTCTCGGTTATAATTGGGGGCATGAAACTCTCCCTTGCCGAAGTGGAACACATTGCCAACCTGGCGCGCCTTGACCTGACCGCGGAAGAAAAGGAAGAATACCGCCAGCAGCTTTCTGCCATCCTGGAACACGTGGAACGCTTGCAGGAACTGGACACGGCGGGCATTCCGCCGACCGCCAGTGTACTGCCTACAGTTGGACGCCTGCGTGAAGACGAACCCCAGGTCAGTCTTCCGGTTGATGTGGTATTGGCCGATGCTCCCCAACAGAAAAAAGATCAATTCCGCGTACCGCCGGTGCTTGAATGATCGCACCACTTACCTCCCTGACGGTTAAACAGATACTCGCTGGCTTACGTGCGGGGGATTTTTCGTGTCGCGAGCTCTTAACAGCACACCTCGAACGAATTACCCAATTGGAACCGCAACTGCATGCTTTCATCACGCTTGAGCCTGAACGGGCCTTGGAACAGGCGGACAAGGCTGATGCATTGTACGCAAGTGCCCGAGCGAATGACCAGGCAGACCTGCCTGCCCTGCTGGGGTTGCCGATCGCGGTCAAGGACCTGATCACCGTGGCCGGGATGCGCTGCACCTGCGGTTCGAAGATCCTGGATGATTTCACTGCTCCCTTTACCGCCACGGCTGTGCAGCGACTGATCAATGCCGGCGCCATCGTGGTGGGCAAGACCAACACCGACGAATTCGCCATGGGTTCCTCCACGGAGACCTCGGCTTTTGGACCCACGCACAACCCGTGGGACACTTCGCGCGTTCCGGGCGGATCGTCAGGCGGCAGTGCGGCCGCCGTGGCAGCGCGTATGGTGCCCGCAGCAGTCGGCTCGGACACAGGCGGATCGATCCGCCAGCCGGCTTCTTTTTGCGGTGTCACCGGTATCAAACCCACTTACGGGCGCGTGTCGCGTTATGGACTGGTGGCTTATGGTTCATCGCTGGATTCAATGGGGGTGTTTACGCGTGACGCGCAGGATGCCGCGCTGCTGTTCTCGATCATGGCGGGGGTGGATGCGATGGACGGCACCAGCGTGGATATTCCCGTGCCGGAAATTGACCTTGGGGAAAGCGGCACCCTAAAAGGATTGCGTGTAGGTATACCAAAAGAGTATTTTATTGAAGGCATTCAACCCGAAGTACACCAGCAGGTGCTTGCGGCGATCGACACACTGCGGGAGCTGGGGGCAGAGATCAGCGAGATCAGCCTGCCGCACACGGAATACGCCCTGCCCGTCTATTACATCATCGCCCCGGCAGAGGCATCCGCCAACCTGGCGCGTTACGACAGCGTGCGTTATGGGCTGCGCGAGCCGGCCGACGCGTTGTGGGAGATGTACCGGCGCACGCGCGGAGTTGGTTTTGGTCCCGAGGTGAAACGGCGCATCATGCTGGGCACTTACGCCCTCTCCGCCGGCTATTACGATGCCTATTACGGCCAGGCGCAGAAGGT
>CAYWVP010000252.1:0-2357 GCA_964461605.1 uncultured Anaerolinea sp. | reverse complement strand
GCGATCATCATCAAGGGTAATATCTCGCCGGAGGTACCTTTGCCTGACGGGATCGTTCCGGCCTGCGAGGAACTGGGTGTG
Organism: uncultured Anaerolinea sp.; assembly: GCA_964461605.1. Classification (GTDB taxonomy): domain Bacteria; phylum Chloroflexota; class Anaerolineae; order Anaerolineales; family Anaerolineaceae; genus UBA6107. The sequence continues at coordinate 2,276 of CAYWVP010000252.1, read as the reverse complement.
GTGCCTTTGACCCTCAAACCCCTGTATGAGAAGCGGGTTGCGCTCAAGTTGCGCGGAGCAGGCAAGCGCAAGGATAGTCGTCTGTCGCGACGGGACAGCGCCCGCGCCTCTGCCTTAAAGTGGCTGCTGGTGGTGTGTTTTGGTTTTCTGGGCTACAAGAATGCCCGTTTTGGCCGTATCGAAGCGCATGAAGCGGTAACCAACGGTGGGCGTGAAGTGCTTCTGCGGGCGAAAGAGGTGGCAGAGTCGCTTGGTTGCGAGGTGCTGCATATGTATGTGGATGCGCTGTGGCTTAAGAAACCCGGCGCTAAAACGAAAGCGGATTTTCAGGATGTGTTGAACGAGATCTCACTGCAGACCGGTCTGGGGGTTTCATTGGACGGAATCTACCGTTGGGTCGCGTTTTTACCCTCCCGGATGGATGAACGGGTGCCGGTGGCGAACCGTTATTTTGGCGTTTTCCAGGATGGATCAGTGAAGGTGCGCGGGATCGAAGCCAGGCGAAGGGATACTCCACCCTGGGTTGCCGAGGTACAGACCAAAATGCTTGGATGTTTGAGCCGCGCCGGCAGCGTGCAGGATCTGCCCGGTTGCCTGCAGGACGCGTTTGGGGTTTTTCGCCGGGCTCTTTCTGATCTGCGTTCCGGGCTGGTTCCACTGGATAAACTGGTGATCACTTCGCGGGTGAGCCATGAGCTTGAGTCGTATCGCTCGCCAACTCCCGCAGCGCGCGCTGCGTGCCAGATACTGGAGCAGGTTGGAAAACGGGCTCGCCCGGGTCAGAAGATCCGTTTTATCTACACACTGGGTGAGGCTGGTGTACGGGCATGGGAACTGCCGGGAAAGATCAATCCGATTGAAGTGGACAGGGTAAAATACATTGAACTGCTTGCGCGGGCGGCTTCCAGTATCTTTCATCCTTTTGGAATTGGCGACGACCAGTTGAAGCAGTGGGCTCATTCACAATCGCTGGCATTATGCTTGGATCTGAAACAGGAGGTGCCCCTTGTGCGGAAGGTTTGCCATCATGTACGACCCGGAGGAAGTGCGGGAGCAGCTGAAGTTGGGAGATATGCCGGATGATCTTGTGCCGAACGTCAACATTTCTCCCGGTCAGAATATCCCGGTTGTGATCGATCCTGTTACGCGGGATGTGCAATTATTCCGTTGGGGGCTGATCCCCGGCTGGGCGAAAGATCCTAAGATCGGTTACAAAATGATCAATGCCAGGGCGGAGACTGTGGCAGAAAAACCCTCATTTCGTGTATCCTTTCAACGTCGACGCTGCCTGATACCGGCTGATGGATTTTATGAGTGGAAAACAGAAGAAGGTCGCAAATATCCATTTCTTTTTACTCTTAAAGATCGGATTCCTTTTACCTTTGCCGGTTTGTGGGATAGCTGGCGTGGCGTGGAGGGCGAGATTATTAACAGCTGCACGATCATTACCACAACCCCAAACAGCCTGGTAGCCCAATATCACGACCGGATGCCTGTGATTCTGGATAATGATAATCGTTGGCAATGGCTTGAGAATACCTCTCCATCAGACCTGCAGACACTGCTGGTTCCTTATGATGCAGAAAAAATGGCTGCGCCTATCCGGTTGAATCGTTTATAGGTATTTGTATTCGACGATATAATGTGACCCATACAAGACTGATAATTGATCAAGAGGTGAAGATGGACCGGTCAGAAATTATTAATGAATTAAAACAGAATCCAAAAATTGATGTGTTGATCGTAGGCGCAGGGATCAATGGGGCGGGAACGTTCCTTGACATGGCAGTAAATGGATTGCGGGTGCTGCTTGTCGACAGGGGGGATTTTTGTTCGGGGGCGTCTGCCACATCATCCCACATGGCGCATGGCGGGATTCGGTACCTGGAAAACGGTGAATTTCGCCTGGTACGAGAGGCTGTGGCTGAAAGAAATCGAATGATCAAAAATTCGCCACACATGGTTAAGCCGCTGCCCACCGTTATTCCAATGTTCAAGCTTTTTTCCGGTTTCCTAAACGCGCCATTGAAATTCGTGAATCTGCTGGATAAACCCTCTGAGCGGGGAGCAGCGGTCATCAAGATAGGCTTGATGTTCTATGACTCCTTTACCGGTAAGAATCGTACCGTACCTGCGCACCGCTTTTTTGGCAGAAAGGAAACCTTTGCCAGATACCCGCTTTTGAACAAGGGGGTTAAGTACACAGCCGAATATTATGATGGTTTGATGCTTTCTCCGGAAAGATTGAACACAGAGATTGTTCTGGATGCCGAAAA
>CAYWVP010000251.1:0-2390 GCA_964461605.1 uncultured Anaerolinea sp. | reverse complement strand
TTCGTAACGCCCCTGCAACCGATTACATTCTGAGGATCCGCTGATCTTGTGATTGTGGAAACGCAGCGTCAGTGTTGATAATTCAAGCATCGGCGCTGACTCCAGCGTTTCCACCCGCCAGATGCTGCCATCCAGGATGTCCTTCTTGGGCGGCTTGCGGTAGGTGAGCACGATGAGAACGAGGAAGATCACACCGAGGGTAATGAAAATGGGTAAATATTTTTTCATTGTCTAATCCAAATTCATTATACGATTTTTCGGATGGGGAAAATCAAAGAATAATGTCAAATCCTTGTGTCTCAATCAAAATACGTAAAACGGAAAGTGATCCAGATCTGATCTGTAAGTTGAAAAGAACCCGGCGATTGACTGCCGGGTCCCTTCCTTCCCTCCCTGGTATGTCTGATCCTTACTTCCACCCCATGATGAACTGCTGCAAGTCTTCATCCTGTATGGTCTGAGTCCTGAGCAATTCAATAACACCGGGATAATCCAACGCCGGTCTGAGCACAGCCTCCGGTAATGCGGGCAGGATCTCAGCCAGTTTTCTGTGAGTTTGCCGGTTCACTTCCGTCAACAGCTGCCTCGATTGCGCCTGCGATTCCCGGCGGTGCGGCGGGTAGCCGCTGCCTCGTTCCACACTGAACAGGCGTTCAAAGATGAAGCGCAGATTTACATCTGCAGCCCAGCCGTACCCCTGGTTCAATGCCAGCGAAATACAATTGCCGCCGTTGATCTGGGTGAACAACCACGCGTCAAGCGGACCTGTGATCAACCCGCAGAACACGCCGGGGTACTGCATGGCAGAATTCAGGAACCCCTGGCCGGTGCCGCAACCGCCCACAACCAGGTCAGCCGCACCGCTGTTGAGCATCAAAGCAGCCAGCAGCCCGGTGTGCATATAGGTAAGTTCCGGCTTTTCACCGCTCTTCTTCATTCCCACGTTCAATAACGTGTGTCCGTAGCCTTCCAGCGCGGCAAGAATATCCGCGTTGCGGTCCGCAGCACTGGTTTCATTGATCACAGCGATGTTCATCTTCGCTCCTTTCTGCGCAGCGCTTTTTCTGCCGCTGCAACAACGTCCAACACCCGCAACCCCATGTGATCCATCAATAAGTCTGCGCCTTTGGATGTGACGGGGAAGCGATCATTAACGCCCACCCTTTCAAGCGGAACCGGGCAATTCTCTGCCAGTGTCTCTGCCACCGCGCCGCCTAAGGCACCAATGATCGTGTGCTCTTCAGCCGTGACAATCGCGCCGCTACGCGCAGCCGCCTGGCAGATCGCATCTACATCCAGAGGTTTTAGTGTGTGGATCTCAAGCACACCCGCCGAGATCTTTTTCTCTGCCAGCAGTTCAGCCGCCTGCACCGCCCGCCCCAGCATCGCGCCGTTGGAGATCAGCGTTACATCGCTGCCCTCCCTGATCCAGATTCCTTTTCCGATCTCCGGTTTGATGTCTGCGGGGTGAACCGGCAGGGACTTGTCGCGGCTCATTCTAAAGTACAGCGGTCCCTGGTGCTCGGCGATCACCGGCAGCCAGTTGACGATTTCGTTATTGTCCGCGGGCACGATCACCGTCATGTTGGGCATCGCGCGCATCACCGCCAGATCCATCACGCAGTTATGTGTCGGACCATCTTTGAAGTCAGAAACCCCGGCGTAATGTCCCACCAGCTTGACATTCGTTTCTGCATAAGCCACACAAGTGCGTACCTGCTCCACAGCCCGCAACGACAGGAACGCCGCGAAGGCATTCACAAAGGGGATGAACCCACCCAACGAAAGGCCCACACCAAAATCAACCAGGCAGGGTTCCGCGATTCCCACGTTGAAAAATCGTTCAGGGAACCTGGAACCAAAGAAATGGGTCAGGGTGGAAGAGGAGGTATCGGCATCCAGCACGACTACCTTCTTGTTTACATCACCATATTCAGCCAGTGCCCGTCCGTATGCTTCCCGCTGAGGCATGTCGCTCATTTGGCACCTCCTGCTTCATTCAATTCACGCATGGCAATTTCAAGTTGCTCCGCGGTCGGAACAGCACCATGCCATTTTGAACTGTTTTCCATGTAACTGACACCTTTCCCTTTTGTGGTGTGGGCGATGATGATGGTGGGTTGACTGTGCACCTCTTCCGCCAGATCCAGGGCATCACGCACCTGGCGGATGTTGTGACCATTGATCTCGATCACATGCCAGTTAAAGGCACGCCATTTATCCGCCAGGGGTTCAAGCGGCATAATGTCATGCACGGAACCGTCCAGTTGCACATCGTTGTAATCCAGGATGGCAACGAGGTTGGCAAGATGATACTTCGAAGCAACGTTCGCGGCTTCCCATATAATCCCCGCCTGCATCTCGCCATCACCCAACATCACATAGGTACG
>CAYWVP010000250.1:0-2390 GCA_964461605.1 uncultured Anaerolinea sp. | reverse complement strand
CGCAAGCGGGGCTTAGCGGCAGGGTTCAAACCTGCAGGAGGGAAAGATGCAAATCTCGAAATTTTTGATGACATTATTTGTAGCTGTGCTGATCCTGTCCTTCGCCTTCACCACGGTAGGTGCTCAAACCAATCTCCCGCCAGTGGGGGAGGTGGACGAAGACGGCGACCTGATCGTGGACATCTTCCCGCAGGTGGACGTGAGCGCAGCGCGGGAATTAACGGAACTCACGAATCCGGCAGCCCTGGTGGACTTTGCCGACCCCGCCGGGGTGATCTCGGCGGATCTTAGTACCCCGAGTTATCCCAAAGGGGATCAGTTCGTTGTGGGTAAATATCCCACGTTCAGGTTCACCAAGGATGCAGCCGCGCTGAAATACCAGATCGAGGTGTATGACGTGCTGGCTGACCCGGATGTGCTGGTCTACAAATTTAAAGGCAGCGGGGGAGACTGCCCGGGGGGAATCTGCGAATTGACCCCGACTACGGCGTTAAAACCCATGACCATATTTAACAAAGTCGGGCGCTACGGCTGGATCGTGCGCACAAAGACCGTGTCGGGATGGTCGACCATCTGGTCGGAACCGGCTTTCTTCTATGTATTTAAGAATGGTTTTAATTCCCTTTTTACCACGCTGGACAACAAATGGTTCCCGGTCTATGGTACGTGGACGCTTACTTCCGCCGGTTATGCCAAGACCATTGGTGAGCTCGATCTGGTCTCCAGCGCGATCGAGAAACACCCGGCTTCAGACTATTATGTTTATGAAGTAAAGATGAAACGCAAGGTGGAACCGGGGAGCGCCAACCAGGTTATCTTCCAGGCCTACCCGTTTGAGCTTACATCACAAAAAAACTGGAACAGCGGCTATATTTTCCGCTATTTTAATAACGGGCTCTGGAGTCTTTCACGGGTAGATGATGGTTTGGACACAATTTTGCTGCTGGATGACTCTGCATACATTAAACCGTATGACTGGAACATTATAACGGTCTACACCGATACGCCCTACATCGATCTGTGGATCAACGGGCAATGGCTTGGCTGTATCGGACCTGATGACAGTTGCGCTGCTCCGGCGGACATCACTTATCAGGCAGGTTATGTAGGATTTGGCATGTTTGAATCATTAGCGGATAAATCCCCGCTGCTGGTTGACTACGCCAAACTCTACTATTCGGATGATTTTCCGTATCCCATTACAACGACTGCAGACGGGCAACGTGCTCCGGTAGGGCAGACACAACATCCGGTGATCGTGGAAAACCCTGATATAGCGCCGTAGCGTAACAGAATCCAGATCAGGGGCAGGTGAATTATCTGCCCCTGACCTTTTGCCAGTGTTGCTGATCAGCCGGTTTGACGACTCTCAATTCTCTGCTCTCCATTCGCCGGTTATTCACCGCATTGAAATTCCCATAAGCTCGCTATAATGAGGATGGATCTTTACCACCTGAGCAAACGTCTTAGGTGTATCGGAGCCGCGGTGGGGGTTCGCTTTGCCTGGACCGCGGTCGTAGCAGCCTGAACGCGCCAGCGCTTCAGGTTGGAACAGGTTCATAGGCGGGAAGTTTCCCCGCCGGGAGGTTTTTATGTTCAGAACGCAAAAATGGTTGACCGTGCTGGTCGCGCTTGTTTTTTTGGCTTTCACATTTACACCCGCGCTGGCGGGCAGCCAGCCGCCGGGGAACCAGCCCCCGCCCAGCGACTTTGAACCAGCCAACCCGGAGGAATTTATCCCGCTGCCGATAGAGCCGGTGACGGCATCGCAGATCGGTGTTGACGTGGTCCATCCCGTTCCGGTCGCCCCGCAGAACAACAACGTTTATACCACCACGCCAAGGTTCACGTTCACCCCAAAAACCGGTGCCAGCCAGTATCACCTCGTTGTGGTGGATACGATGGCCGAACCGGACGCGCTGGTTTACAATTTTTACGGCACCGGCACCTGTAACGACCTGGTCTGCACCATGCAGCCCACCAATCCCCTCAAGACCTATCGCTTCGAATCGCTCAAGGGCGGCACCTACTATTGGGCGGTGGAGGCAATGGTGAGCGGTGCCTGGAAGGGGTTGTCTTTTGGTGCGCATTTTGCCGTGCTCTCAAGCGGCTTTACCTCGACCTTTGATGTGGATACCAAGAAATGGCAATCGATCAATGGCACATGGACCCGCACCGCGACCGGTTTGTACAAGACCCTGGGTGTGACAGGCCAGATTGCCAGCGCCATGCAGAGGAATTTTTACACCAATGATTACGTCTATGAGGTGACCATGAGGCGCAAGGTGGAAGACAGCTTCAACCGCATCTTCTTCATGGGTGAACCTTACCCGCTGAGCACAAATAACACGTGGTCCAGGGGTTACATCTTTGGTTATTACAATAATGGT
>CAYWVP010000249.1:0-2410 GCA_964461605.1 uncultured Anaerolinea sp. | reverse complement strand
CGAAACCGGTTGCTTAAAGGAGCTGGAAGAAGATGTCGAATCAGTATTTTGAAGGTATTGGACGCCGTAAAGAGAGCACTGCCAGAGTTCGCCTCATGAGTGGAACTGGAAAGTTCATCGTTAACGATCGACCGGTGGAAGAGTATTTTCCCCGAACCGGTGACATTGAATCCATCCTGGGCCCTTTGGCTGCTGCGGAACAGGACCGCGCAACCTTTGATATCACTGCCACAGTCCGTGGTGGTGGTGTTACCGGTCAAACGGATTCCGTCCAGCTGGGTCTTGCCCGCGCACTGGTAAAACTAAACGCCGAAAACACTACGCTGCTGCGTAAAGGTGGTTTCCTTACCCGCGATCCGCGTGTGAAGGAACGTAAGAAACCGGGTCTCAAGCGAGCCCGCAAGGCACCTACCTACACCAAGCGTTAAATCTCCAGGATTTCATCCTGGTCTGGATGAGATGCAGTTGTTGCGGGGCGGATTGGACGGATCGATCACGATCAATGTCCACAGCCCGGTAATGACTGCATCTTTACATTTGGAGAAGATGTATGAGCGAACATAAGATCAAAGAGCTGGTTTTCTGTGGGGTTCGGGCGGATCCTGAAACGGTCAGGCAGGCCGCCAGGGCTGCCACGGTGATCATTGCGCGTGGAAAATTTGCTGCCAGTTGGCTTGTTGAAAATGGTGTGGAGACTGGAATTACCTGGGAGCTTACACAGGGGGAACAGGGCAGAGATCTGGAGCTCATTCAAGGGGAAATTGCTGCCCTTATTCCTGAAGCTGTGGACGTTCGTGTTTTATATGTGACAGCGCTGCATCCATTTGCCATTGACCTGGTGGGCAGGCAGTTGGCAGAACAGGCGGAGTACGTTGTTGAAGTCCCGGGGGCTGATCCTTTGACAGCCTTGTTTACACTGGATGGAACGATTGCGGATGGGTCTATCCAATCTTTGGATGGATTAAAGATCCTGCATGACCAATACCCTACATTTTCTCCCTCGTTGCCAGTCATTTTATACATGGCTGGAATTAACACGGCTAACTCCAGGTTCATGAGTTCTTTACGCCAGGTTTACCCGGCTGGCACTCCGGTTTATCTACTGGAGGTTGAACACCCGGAAAAATGGCAAAGAACTCACGTTGAGAAGATCGGCGAATTAGCTTCCTCACTCATTGCGCTCTATATCCCGGCTTTGTCAGTTGATGCTTCACTGGAGAGTTTCATGCAGGTGATCGCGCGTTTACGGGCTCCGGATGGCTGTCCGTGGGACCGGAAACAGACGCATACCAGCCTGCGCCCGTACCTGCTGGAGGAAACCTATGAAGCGCTGGAGGCTCTTGATAACCAGGACATGACCGGTTTGAAGGAGGAATTGGGGGACCTGTTATTGCAGATCGCGTTACACTCGCAAATAGCGGCAGAAACCGATACCTTTACCATCTCACAGGTCATTCAGAGCATCAGCCGCAAGATCGTTTCCCGTCATCCGCACGTTTTCGGCGAAGTGACAGTGAGAGATGACAGGGATGTTGTGCAGAACTGGGAAAAGTTGAAAGAGATCGAGCGGGCTGAAAATGGCCGGGAACATCAGCAGGGGTTGCTGGACGGAATCCCGGGTATCCTCCCGGCGCTTTCACAAGCGCAATCGATCCAGGATCGCGCTGCCAGGGTCGGATTTGACTGGCCGGAGATTCAGCCGGTACTGGATAAAGTGATGGAGGAAATGCAGGAAGTAAATGACGCAGCCAATGCCACTGAACGTGCCGGCGAGCTGGGGGATCTCCTGTTTGCGGTGGTTAACCTGGTCAGGTGGTATGAAGTGGACGCAGAATCTGCCTTGCGCAAAACCAACACGAAATTTCGCAAGCGCTTTGCTTACATTGAAATGGAAGCAAAAAAAGCCGGTAAAGAGCTGCAAAAAATGACCCTGGCGGAGATGGACGCGTTGTGGGAAGCGGCGAAGGAATTTGATCAGTAACTTCGCACAATTGACGGCGCAGAGATTGGTAGGAGCGCTGGGTTATAATTAGCGCATCTTGTTCGCGAGGGTGATGATGACTCAACCATTGATTGAATGTATCCCGAATTTTTCTGAAGCCCGCCGGCCAGAGGTTGTGGAAGCGATCGTTGCCGCGATCATTGCCGTGCCGGGAGTGAATGTGTTGGACCGGCATTCTGACATGGATCATAACCGGACCGTCATCACGATGGTGGGTGCTCCGGATGCGGTCGAAGAAGCGGCGTTTCAATCGATCAAGAAAGCCCGGGAGTTGATCGATCTCAACCAGCACGAAGGAGCCCATCCACGCATTGGCGCGGCAGATGTAGTTCCTTTTGTGCCGATCACCGGTGTGAGCATGACCGAGTGCGTGGAAATTGCCCGACGGCTCGGAAAACGCGTGGGAGA
>CAYWVP010000248.1:0-2440 GCA_964461605.1 uncultured Anaerolinea sp. | reverse complement strand
ACCGCGTGCGCTCGCTGCCCGATGGCGTCGCCCAGGTGCTCGAGGAGTACCTCGATGACCGCGCCATCCGCATCGGCAAGACCACCAGCACCGCCCCCGCTGTGCAGGAGTACCTCATCGATGACCTCAGCAAGCTTGCCCCGCAGGAACCTCCCTCCGCCAGCCTGCCCTCCGCGCAATTGAAGATCGGCGACCTCTGCCCCGAGTGCGGCGTCGCCGCCGTCATCAATGAAGAAGGCTGCCGCAAATGCTACTCCTGCGGCTTCTCGGAGTGCTGAGAGCAGTGATTAGTGAGTAGTGATTAGAGAGTAGTAGGGTGCGCCGCTGGCGCACCTTTTTTTGTGCCTGTCATTGCTTCACCCTTGCTTTCAAGGGTGAAGCAATCTTTATCTCTGCCTTTCATATAGTCTTTGCGTCTTAGCGCTTTTACATAACAGAAATTGTAGGGGTGATTCATGAATCACCCCTACATTACTCCCCCTCACTCCGCCGCCAGGTATTCCTCTACCGCGTCATATCGCTCCTGGGCATGCTCCTTTAACGTCTCGATGGCTTCATCGAACACCTCGACCGATTCCAACTGTGTGAAACCCTCCTCCTCTTTCTCCACGTATGGGGCGATCAGGTCATGGTATTTCTGGTAGCGCACCGTAAGCTCCTCCGGCTGCCACACGGTATCGGTGAAATCCTGCAAATACTGCTGGTACTTCGCCAGGTACACTTCATCCGCCGCCAGATAGCTGATCAACGGCCATTGGTCGCTTACCGTGGTGATGTCCAATTCACGCGCGCCGCCGCGGCCGCGGGCAATCCCGCCTCCCCCGCGGTCTGCGCCGCCCTGCATGCCCCCGCTGCCGCTGAGCGCCATATTATTGTCCCATGGGATCCATGTCACCAGCCCATCCGCTGGATCGGTGTAGAGGTAATAGTTATGCGCCATACTGCCGTAGGTATCCCAGTTTTGTATGACGGTATCCGCCGCCAGCCAGTGCAGGAACGCATCCACGTCAAACACGGCTTCCAGTTCCGCCCGCCATTCTGCCGGGTCGCCCTGGCGCAGGTCGGAGTGCAGCGCTTCAAACACAGCCTCGATATCGCTCCAATCCGCCTCATCTGCATTGGTTTGCTTTTCAAAACCGTCCTTGCTGAAGGTGCCCGCGGTAAAATTCGCCCCGCTCCCCTCCGGTTTGTACACGTTGCCACTGCCATCCGCGAACTGCGTCTCGACCACCGTGTCATCCACGATCTCGACCGCCGTGTACACCCCGTAGTACTGCGAACCCTCACCGGAATCGATGTAAACCTCATAGAATGCTGTTTGCGAGGAAACCACACCCGCCTCGCGGAAGAGATCCGCGGTCACCTTCTCCCGGATATAAGAGTCATCCATGGCATTGCTCTTGAAAGAGATCTGTTTGAAACCGTAAAACCGCTGGTCTTCGATGGCGGGGTTTTCATCTTCGAATTCATCGAAATCCAACCGGAACGAGATCTTCAACGTTCCACTGCTCCAGGAGGTCTGCTGCGTAGAGTTGCCGCTGTAGCGGAACCCCACATCCTCCCAGGTTTCGCCATTGAAGGTCACTGTGCTTTTTACGTAACTGGTATCGCCGAAATTCATCCCGCCCATGCCGCCCCCCGGACGGCCACCCGGGAATTGCAGATCACCACCCTGTGGAAATTGAAAACCCTCAGGCAATTCCTCATCATCTGGCAATCCTACGGGCGTTGGCATGTTCTCAGACCAACCCTCCTGCGGATCGAATCCCTCGGGAGGTTGTCCACCACCAGGGAATCCCTGTCCATTCCCTCCCTGCATCAGCCCCCGGTCTTGCGAACCCTCACCGAATGTACCAAATTGATCGGTCATCTCCGCCTGCAGATCAGCCCAGGCTTCCGCTGAGAGAGTGATGTCGATGCGGTTTACTTTCTCCTGTGGAAAGACAATTTCATAATCCGGTAGGCTATCACCGCTGTGCGACACATCCTCAATCACAGCAGCACTCACTGCTGCCTGCGGAGTTATCCCCCCGGCTGTGCAGCCCGTGAGCAGCATCAGGACCAGCACATCTGTAACGACGCGGTGGACGCTTTGAAATTTACGCATTGAGGTATACCCTTTCATGACATGTTTCTTCAGTAAAAATCTTATCCGCATCGCGGATTCGGTTGGTGTATTTTTTGTATAGAAAGTCCATTTCTTATGCATTTGTAATCCGAATTTTTTTTAGGGATGAGCACCAAGCATATGGCATACCACTTGCCTGTCCCGGGGAAGAAATCACCCCAGGAAAAACCCTTAAACACTCCTTTTTAGCTTTAGCCTCACTCAAACCCTTAGGTGTACATCACATGGTTAAAAGTGGTTTTATGAGATGATAATCAAACGAATCCCCTATTTCATGGTGGTGTACGAATAAATGTGAAACAAGTCACCCCC
>CAYWVP010000247.1:0-2449 GCA_964461605.1 uncultured Anaerolinea sp. | reverse complement strand
CCGACGCGCACCATCCAGGTTTACCTGCCTCCTGATTACTACACGAGCCAAAAAAATTACCCCGTGATCTACTTGCATGACGGCGGGCTTTTGTTCAATCCCGCTCAGCGCGATTGCCTGTACGATGAAACCCTGGACAGGCTCTTTACGGAAGGGGAAACGGAGGGCATTATCGCGGTCGGCATTTTCAGCTCCCAGAACCGCTGGGATGAATACAGCCCGTGGATCAACGACAACATGCATGACTGGATCGTGCCTGTAAAAGCCGGCCCCACCGAAGGAGGCGAAGGCGACGCCTACCTCGATTTCATCATCGACACACTTAAGCCGGAGATCGATGTGCGCTACCGCACCAAACCAGGACGGAAAAACACGGCTATTGGCGGCTTTAGCATGGGCGGGCTGATCTCCCTTTACGCGGGTCTTGAAAGATCGGATGTGTTCTCAAAGGTGATGGCCGTCTCACCGGCGATCTGGTTCGCTGAATCCGGCGAGTATTGGCTGCAGGACAACCAGTTCATTAATTACGTGAACAGTATGGATGTTCCGGATAATGTGGCTTTCTACATTGATATTGGCACTGACGAATGGGAGGGCGTGCCCATCAACGCAGTTGACCAGGAGGGAAAATGGCTTGGTTATCCCTTCGTTTGGGTGGATGGCGCGGATGCTGCTTTTAACGTTCTTGAAGCTGCTGGAGTTCCCAGGCACAATCTCATCCTGGTTGAAGATCCCGGCGGGATCCACGATCCACTTTCGTGGGCGCAGCGCTTTGATGACGCGATCGTTTGGCTATGGGAGGAGCGCGAGGTGCTGCCCGACCCGGGTTTGATCACTGTGATCCCCCCCACCGTCGCTGCGGTTGACCCCACACTTTTACCGACTTTATCGACCCCTATGGTCATTCCAACCGATGAAAGTATCGCGACCATTGAACCGACCCCCATGGTCGAGGACGAACCTGTGCCAGTCGTTGTCGATACGGTTGTACCAGAATCAACTCCTGCGAATAATTCGGGAGAGATCCTGTACATCGCGCTCGCGGTGCTGCTTGCCGTCGGTGCCCTGGCCGTGGGCTTCCTGATCTGGCGAATCCTGCGCAGCCGGTAATCTGGATGGGTGGGATGTCCTCTCAATTGGATAAGTAAATTCAAACCATGACCCTCGCCTGGCACGTCATTCGCAGTAAACCCAACCGGGAGGAGTTCCTCGCCCGCGAACTGGAATCGCGTGATGTTGAGGTTTTCTACCCGCGGCTGGTTGCCAACCCGGTCAATCCACGCGCGCGCCGTTTCAAATCTTATTTTCCCGGTTACCTCTTTATCCAGGTTGATCTCGAAAAGATCAATGCCTCTGCCTTCGAGCGCGTGCCCGGGGCAGCCAACCTGGTATCATTCGGCGGAGAGATCTCCGCGGTACCGGAGACCATCGTGCAGGCCATCCGCCGCAAAGTGGACGCGATCAACGCTGCGGGTGGTGAAAAAAAGGCTGCTCTTCATCCCGGAGACATGGTAGAGATCGAGCAGGGGCCGTTCGCCGGGTACACTGCCATCCTGGATGCCAGCCTGCCGGGCAGCGAGCGGGTGCGTGTGTTGCTGCGCATGCTGGCGTCGCGCGACCTGCCCGTGGAGATGCCGGTGGAGTATGTGCGCCTGCGCAAACCAACCCGCAGGAACTGACACCCTTGCAGCTTTGTTATTTACCCGGGGATTCCACAGCCCCTGTGTGAACCGATGTGCGGTAAAAATTCTGATATACTATCCATGCGGGATTCTTTTTTCATGCATTCATCGTTTATTAATGAATAGGGGTATTTTTGAGCCGCGCAGTCGATTTTATCGATAAGCAGGTATACAAGCAAACCACTTCTCCGGCGTTAACCTATCGTAAAGGACGCACGCTGCGCTTCTTAAAACGCGCCCTGGATATTATTGGCGCGTTTTTTGGTCTTTTCCTTACCTCTCCGCTCTTCCTTTACTGTGCCATCCGCATCAGGCGCGAATCACCCGGACCGGTCTTTTTTCGCGGTGACCGGGTAGGCAAGGATGGCAAGCCTTTCAAGATTCTCAAGTTCAGAACGATGTACGAGAACCCTGAGAACCATAATGGGTCGCGTCTGACGGTCAAGAACGATGCACGCGTCACCCCTTTTGGCAGTTGGCTGCGTGCGACCAAGATCAATGAAGTCCCGCAATTATGGAACGTGCTGATCGGCGAAATGAGCCTGGTCGGACCGCGCCCGGAGGACCCTCTGTTCGTGGAAACCTGGCCGGAGGACGTCAGGGCTGAGGTGCTCTCGGTGCGCCCCGGCATGACCAGCCCCTCCTCGGTGACCTATCGTGATGAGGAGAACCTGCTCGGCGGCAGCAGTGTGCTCGATGATTACCTGCGCACCATCCTGCCTGAAAAGCTCCGCCTCGACCAGTTGTACGTGCGCCATTACAACTTC
>CAYWVP010000246.1:0-2456 GCA_964461605.1 uncultured Anaerolinea sp. | reverse complement strand
CGCCGCGCAGCACCACCCCGTGAATGAGGTCGCTGATGCGTTCAAGCGCACCGGCGCCGCCGTAGATCTCCAGGTTGTCGATGCTTTCCCAGCGCATGAAGGTGGAGAGCAGACCGCCCAATCCGAGGATGTGATCGAGGTGACCGTGGGTAATGAGGATGCGGTTGAGGCGCTTAAAGCCGATGCCGGACTGCAGGATCTGGCGCTGGGTGCCCTCGCCGCAATCCACCAGGAAGCGGTATTCATCGTGCTGCACCAGGTAGGCGGGGAGGTTGCGCTTGGGGGAGGGGGCTGAGGCGGAGGTACCGAGGAAGATGATCTCGAACAATGGCGGCGTCCTTTCAAAATGCCTCTCTATTTTACCTTAAGAAACCTGATCGCGCCGCGGGTTGAAAAATGGCATGAAGGTTGCAATCATAAAGGGACGGTTGCAACAGGACCTGGTCAACCGTGTATTGCAGCATTCAGAAGGGAGAAGGACCATGGAATTTGAAAATATTGCGATCAAGAAACCTGCCGATCTGAATTTCATCCTCGGACAGTCGCATTTCATCAAGACGGTTGAGGATCTTCACGAAGCGCTGGTAGGCGCGGTGCCGGGGATCAAGTTCGGGCTGGCGTTCTGCGAAGCCTCGGGTGCCTGCCTGATCCGCTCCTCCGGGACGGACGAGCTGCTGACCGACCTGGCGCGCGAGAACGCCATGCTCATCGGCGCGGGGCACTGCTTCATCATCATGCTCGGCGAGGGGTATTTCCCCATCAACGTGCTGAACACGGTCAAGAATATCCCCGAGGTGTGCAACATCTTCTGCGCCACCGCCAACGACACCGAGGTCATCGTGTATGACAACGGGCGCGGACGCGGCATCATGGGCGTGGTGGAAGGCGAAGAGCCGAAGGGGTTTGAAACGGAAGCGGATGTGAAATGGCGTAAGGACTTTTTGCGCAAGATCGGATATAAAGCAGGTTGAGGTCACCCTCGGCTGCCAGATGAATAAGGAGCTGAACATGAAGAAACTCATCCCGGTAATGATTGTGTTAACCCTCGCGCTGAGCGCTTGCAGCGGTTTTCCGCTGCGGGGCAATGATGATCCTGTCAGCGATGCCGAGATGGCAACGCGGGTGGCGGAGCTGCTGGCAACGATGACGACGCCCACGACGGAGATCGCCTTCCCGGAGACCTCAACACCGGTGCCGCCGACCCCGCAACCCACCGCGGCGCCCGTGGAGCCGACCGCTGTGATAGCCACCAGCGAACCGGTGGAGACGACAGCGGAACCCACCGCGGAACCCGAGACGACCGAAGTGGTGGCGGGTGAGACGGTCACGCCGGAAGCGACCGGGCAGGTCACTGCCACGCCCACGGCGCAGATCCCCGACACGGATCCGGTCAAGAAATTGGGCACACCCAGCAGCGTCGATCCGTTCGACACCTACGAGAAATGGGCCTGGCCGACCGGCGCGGATGACTACATCACCGTGAACTTCAAAGACGGCTACATGCAGATGACCGGGCTGACCACCATGGCGGGCTGGCGCCTGCCGATGGTCACTCAACAGACCAACAGCTACATCGAACTGACGGTCAACTCGGGCACGTGCGACGCCAAGGACTCCTACGGCATCATCCTGCGCGTGCCGGTGTTCAAGGAACCCACCCAGGGTTACCTGTACGAGGTGACCTGCGACGGCTACCTGCGCCTGTGGAAGTGGGACGGCAACGTGAAACCCAAGGGCGAGGCGGAGATCCTGATCAACTGGAAGGAATCCACGGACATCAAGAAGGGTGCCAACCAGGTGAACCGCCTGGGCGTGATGGCGGTTGGCAATAAGATCAGCATCTACATGAACGGCGTACCGCAAGGTGAGACGACCGACGGCAGTTTCAAGGCGGGGTTCTTCGGTACCTTTGTGCGCTCGGTGACCACCAGCAAGTACACGGTCAAGTTTGACGAGATGAAATTCTGGGAGAACCCGGCGCAATAGCGCAATCCCGGTGATGATCAACGCGGAGCGCATGCGCTCCGCGTTTTACGTCTGGCGGTGCGGCGTTGCAACGGGCATTGGTGTAAAATCAGGCAGTAAGGAGCGCGGAGAATGAAAAGTTACCGGAAAGAGCTGATCATGAACCTGCCCACGCGGCGGGGGTTCGTCAACATCACCCCGCAGGTGAACGCCTGCCTGCGCGAAAGCGGCATCAGCGAGGGGCTGCTGCTGGTCAACCCCATGCACATCACGGCGTCGGTGTTTATCAACGATGACGAAAGCGGGCTGCACCGCGATTACGAAGCCTGGCTGGAGCAGATCGCGCCGCACGAGCCGGTGGCGCACTACCGGCACAACGATACCGGCGAGGACAACGCCGACGCGCATATCAAGCGCCAGATCATGGGGCGCGAGGTGGTGGTGGCGGTGACGAACGGGCGGCTGGACTTCGGCACCTGGGAGCAGATCTT
>CAYWVP010000245.1:0-2456 GCA_964461605.1 uncultured Anaerolinea sp. | reverse complement strand
ACAATTCACGTATATAGACTAGAAAATTCAATAAGGAGCAGCCATGAATATCCACATTGACTCAAGCGAAAGTGATTGCGGCAAGAACCGGGGCAGCCGCAACGGCAGCGCGGGCGACGCCGTCTACGGGTTGGGCTTGATCGGCGCGGCCATCTACTTCATCGGTACCGCCACCACCTTCTGGATGGGTGTGTTGGGGTTCCTCAAGGCCATCGTCTGGCCGGTCTTCCTCGTCCTTGAAGCCTTTAAAGCCCTGTACTCCTAGCAAGTGTTCAACCGCCGGGCGTCACACTTCGTTTGTGATGCCCGGTTCGCACCCTTTGAACAAAACCAAATAGCGACAAACCCTTCAAATCAATGTAGAATAAATTAAGCAACAATTTCATACCGCCTGACCGGAAGGTATACGCATGCAGATATTACCTGCCACGCGACTTGGCAAGATCACACTCGGGCTGTTCGCCGCCTTTTTGGTATTGCTGGTACTGGTACTGATCTTCTACCAATGGCTGGGGTACCCGCCGCGCGGTATCGCCGGCGTGCTGGGGTACGCCACCGTGATCACCGCCCTGCTTACCCTCATTTGCGGGCTGGTCTCCATCATCCTGCGTGAAGAACGCGCGATCTCCGTGATCATCGCAGCCATCACCGCGTTGATCGTGGTGGGCGCCGTTGTGGTCGGCTTCATCAACGCCTGGCTGCTTTAATCCTTTCCCTCTCGAGGTAAACATGAGCGAATCCGAACACCTGGCCGACACCCTCGCGGAACTGATCCTGGAGGATGAGAACGGCTGGTTCCTGCCGGTATTTTGCGCCCTTGAAGGATTGACCGCGGAACAGGCGGCGCAGTCACCGGGCGAGAAATTCAACAGCCCCCGGGCGATCGTCCGCCACATGACCTACTGGATGGAAGCCGTGATGCTGCGCCACCAGGGCATCACACCCGGCACACAGCTTGGCGAAGACTGGTTACCCATCCCCGACCCCGCCAGCGAGGAAAGCTGGGAAGGGGACAAAACTCGATTGAAACAGGTGACGCTTGAACTGGCGGAGCTCGTGCGCGGCTGGGATGTGATCACCTTGAACGAGCCGTATACCAAATCCGGGCACAGCCGGCGCCAGGTCGTCCAGGGTGTGATCGGGCATAATTGTTACCACACCAACGAGATCATCAGCGTGCGCCACATGCTGGGATTCTGGCTGGAACAGACATAAAAACGGAGTGATCATGGATAAAAAAAGGGGTCTGACAAGAATACTGGCGATTGCCGGTACGGTACTGTTATGGTTCCCGCTGATTGCGATGGTGGTGCTTGCGGTGCTTCACCTGGTGCGCAGCGGCCAACTAATGGCGGATTACCTGATCCCCGGTGAGTTATTTTTTGTGGTCCTGGCCGGTGCTGCGCTGCTCCTGTGGGCTGCGCTCAGGTCAAAAATCCTGCTCAAGCCGGTGGTTTGGGGCTGCGTCCTGGCGGTGGCAACGCTGGTACTCAGCCAGACCATGGCAGTGGTCACCGGGTTGGCATCCGGACTCAACGAGTTCAGCGGCTGGCGCATGGTGCTGGTTGCCGGGCTGCTCATCCTGTACGACCTGGCTGTTCTGTTCCTCGCCATCACAGGGATCAGGCTGATCACCGCGTTACTGAAAAAGCCGGCGTGAACGGCGAAAACAACACTGTGATCAGCTGGCTGCTGGGAGGCGAGCCATGGGTGCGCCTGGGGGCTCTCCAGCACCTGCTCAAACGCAGCGCTGATGACAGCGAAGTGATCACTGCCCGCAAGGAGCTGCTTGAACATTCGTTCATCACCGGACTCATTACGGAACTGCAGGGTTGGCCGGGGTTGACCATCAGCAGCCACAAGAGCGCCGGGCAGCTCTTTCATAAGCTGGCCTTTGCTGCTGAATTGGGTCTGCGGCAGTACGACCCGGGCATGACCGAAGTGATCGCTGCAGTGATGATGCACTCAGACGTTGACGGGCCTTTCCAGCTGCGCTCCATCGTTCCGGAGCATTTCGGCGGCACAGGGCAGGAAACCTGGAGTTGGGCGTTGTGCGACGCGCCGCTGGTGCTTTACGCCCTCGCCCGCTTTGGTCTTTCTGATCACCCCGCGGTACAGAAGGGGGTTCAATATCTGATCGGCCTGGTGCGCGAGAACGGCTGGCCTTGCGCGGTCGCGCGCGAGATGGGTTCGTTCCGCGGACCCGGGCGCAAGGATGACCCGTGCCCCTTCGCCACCCTCATCATGCTGCGCCTGCTTTCCGCATATCCCGATCTGCTGGACAGCCAGGCTGCCCGACATGGTACTGCCTCCCTGCTGGATCTGTGGGAGCAGCGTCGGGAACGGCATCCCTACATTTTCTACATGGGCGACGACTTCTGCAAGCTCAAGTACCCGCTGGTATGGTATGACATCCTGCACGTTACCTCGGTACTGGCGCAATTCCCCTGGCTGGC
>CAYWVP010000244.1:0-2469 GCA_964461605.1 uncultured Anaerolinea sp. | reverse complement strand
GTTGCAGCGTAGATAGGGGTGGGTGTGTAAGTGGCCTCCAGCAGTGACCACAAGGGAGCCAACCCGGTCACTCGCGGGCTGGGAGTGGTGACCCTGGTGGCAGTAGCAGGGGGGGTGAGCGAAAATTTCAAGATCGGAGAAGTATCAGGACGGTAGCGCGGACCGCGCGCCAGGAAGAATGCCGCCAGGCCAATCCCGACTGCAATGGCTCCCAGTGCAACCCAGGCGAGTGGACTCGTCCTCTTCCTGACTGACCTTTTTTCCTCCACCTTCACCTGTTCAAGG
The DNA here is from genome assembly GCA_964461605.1 of uncultured Anaerolinea sp. Classification (GTDB taxonomy): domain Bacteria; phylum Chloroflexota; class Anaerolineae; order Anaerolineales; family Anaerolineaceae; genus UBA6107. The sequence continues at coordinate 2,184 of CAYWVP010000244.1, read as the reverse complement.
CTCGTCTTCCAGGCCAGTTTGGCAGGGTCGAAAGGTGGAACTGGTGCAGGATCCGGGATGTTTTCGCCGCTGAAACGCAGCCCATGTATGGCTATCGCGTTGGAGGGATCCAGTTTGTGCGCTTCGCGTAAACAGAACGCACGTTCTTTGGCTGTCTCCACCAACCCGCTCATCCAAACCCAGTATTCGGGGTTTGAGCGATTTCGTTGGAGTAAACGGGTCATCAATTCCCGTGCGAGGGGAAGGTTTTCCTGTTCAGCGGCTTCCATCGCCTCTTTTAAAAGAAGCTCTTCGGATTGCATGCAATGAGTTTAGCATAGGGGATCGTCATCGGCAAGCATGTGCGGATGTACCGGTGGTGGGAAATTCTCAGAGTATAATGCGCATCATGAAACGATTTTTGAGGATCTTTCCCGTACTATTGATGCTGGTGCTGCTTGGTGCTTGCTCGCCGGATACTCCAGCCGTCACGATCACGCCAACCGGGGTGATCGGCCTGACACCCTTTCGGACCAGGACCTCAACGCCAACGATCACTCCAACTCCACAGGGGTTACCTACCGCCACCCCTAAACCAACCATCACACCCACCCCGCGCATTTACGAAGTTAATGCCAACGATACCCTTCTTTCGATCGCCTACTATTACGGGATCACCCTTGAGGAATTACAAGCGGCAAATCCTGATGTGAATCCAGCGTTGTTAGCCATCGGCTCACAACTGATCATCCCCCCTGGACGTGCTCCCACCGCGACGCCGCTCGTTCCGACCCCTACGCCTTTTGGTGTGACTACCGGTGAAGTGAATTGCTTTTCCGGCCGGTCGGGTGGCTTGCATTGTTTCGTTCTGGTTGAGAATGATCGAAAAAATCCGGCGCAATACCTCAGTTCCAGCATATCCCTGGTTAACGCTGAGGAGGAAATCCTGCTCACCAGGGTGATCCCCCTCGCGTTGAAAAAACTTATGCCGGGTGACCGTGTTCCTTTTTATGCGTACTTTCCCCCGCCGCTGCCGGCTTACACCAGTGTTGATTTTGAATTGTTGACCGCTGTAAAAGCCACAAGCGGGATTGAAAACTCGTTTGCCCTTGAAATGGAGATCACTGATTCAACGATTTCAGATGATGGATCAAGCGCGTTGATCACCGGCACGGCAAAGCCGGTAGGCGAAACCCCGGCGTTAAGTGGCATTACACTGGTGGCGGTGGCTTATGACGGGGATGGTAAGGTTATTGGAATGCGGCGCGTTGAGCAGCAAATTGATCCGACCGCCATGACGAGCTTCCCATTTTCAATACGGGTATACAGCGACGCTGGTGAAATTGCTTCTGTTGAGGTTTTTGGTGAAGCTGAATAAAGATCAGTCAGCGTTCCAGACCAGGTAACTACCTTCTGCGCAGACCGGTGTTGATGAACCGGTGATCAGGCATACCGTGTAGACCAACATTTGACCATTCCTGATCCCTTTAAGCACAGGTACCTCAATTTTTGCGCGTCCATCCTCATCAGTCGCGCCAATCCCGGCTGTATAATGCGTGCCATCCGGCAACCTGATGTTAAGGGTGGATTCAATGCCGCTTATTGGACTCTGGTCCTCTTTCATGAGCAACTGCAGGTGAATGCGCTGCTTTTCTTTGACCGGCAACTTTTCAAATTTTTCTGAAAGAATGATGGATACCGTTTCTTCAGAGATCTTGCTCGGGTTGACCCGGGCGATCGAGGACTCGATCAACTCCAGGTACTGGAGGCCCAGGGTAGCCAGGCGCACCTGCTCGCCCTTCTGGGCTTCAGGCTCGTAAAGCACACAATAATTGGCGAAGCACTGCTCGAAGATTCCAGTTTCGATCTCTGCAGGTTCGGAGATCGGATCGCCGGAAAGTTTTCGCCCGCCGTGGTTGGTGATGAATTTATCCACCTTGACCGGAACATGGTGGCCTTTGCCATTTTTGATCGCATAAAAAACGATCGTTTCATCCCGTTTGTGGCTTTGTGCGACGGGTTTTTCAACTTCGATGCCAAGTTCACTGGTGATCGCTCGCAGGCGTATTTTCTCCGGCTTTTCCACGGGACTGTAGATCACGACGTTCGTGTAAACCTGTTCGAGCGCGCCATCCGCTGCGATGTAAGGTTGGGTGAGCGGTACGCCGAATGCGGAGCCGATGCCCATTTCGTCAAGCAGCGTTT
>CAYWVP010000243.1:0-2527 GCA_964461605.1 uncultured Anaerolinea sp. | reverse complement strand
TCTGCCGGACAGGAGGATCACAATGCCAATGCGATGACTGCTGCCAGGCACACTTATGAGATAATTGAAAACCTGCGTCAAATCCTGAGCATTGAAATTTATACTGCCATCCGTGCGATAGAATTGAGAAACCGGATTTCAGACGGTAAATTGGGCGAAGGAACAAAGTCAGTTTATGAAAAAATTCGAAAAGTGGTCACTTACAAAGAAAGTGACACCTTATGGGGACAAGAGATATTGAAGATCAACGTGATGTTAAGAGATCAAAAATTATAGGTGTGTGATATGAAGAAATTGACGCGACGTGATTTCCTGAAATTAGGTGCGGTAAGTATGGCTGCGGCTGGTGTGAGCAAATTGCATAAAGCCTCTGCTTACCTGCCTGAATTTCCGGTGGGTCAACGTCTGGGAAGAACTTTTTACACTGTCGAGATCAAAGCAAAACCTGACCCGAACAGTGAAACGGTCAAGACAGTCTACAATGACAATATTCTGGTCATTAATCGGGAAGTAATCGGAGCACGCTATAACGATTATTGGAAAAAACGCATCTGGTACGAAACCCCAGAGGGTTATATTCCGGCGATCAGCGTTCAACCCGTTCGCAATGAACCCAACCAGCCGTTGGCTGAGCTCCCTACTTATGGTCAGTTCCCTGGAATGTGGGCTGAAGTAACCGTTCCATTCGTGGATATTTATTTGGATGGTAGCGAACCGAAATCTCCAAGGTTGAAAGAAACGGTTGATCCACGTTTTTATTATTCACAGGTACTTTGGGTTGATGCGATAAGCACAGGGGCGAATAGTGAGGTTTTATACCATGTACTCGAAAAGCATGGATCCTATGGAGATGTGTTTTGGGCGGATGCCAGGGCATTTCACCCAATTACACCGGAAGAAGTAGAACCCATCACTCCTGAAATCAAAGATAAGTACATTGTGGTTGATGTGAATCATCAAACGATGTCCTGCTTCGAAAACGGCAGAGAGATTTTATTCACAAGGGTCTCAACAGGCGCTAAATATACCTATGAAGGCATTCTGGTGGATGAGTGGGGCACACCTGATGGGGATTATCACCTTGTGAGTCGTAAGTATATGTCCTTGCACATGGCCGGGGGAGAAAGTAAAGCTTCTGGTTACGAAGAGTTCGCGGTCTCATGGAATTCGATCTTTGCGACTGGTGGTGTGGCAATCCATTCAACGTACTGGCACAACAACTATGGTGAAATGCTGTCGCACGGTTGTGTGAACGTAGAGCCTGACGTGGCCAAATTTGTCTACCGCTGGACAAACCCGGTGACACCATACTACGAGGGTGTCATCGAAATCCAGGACTACAGCGGAACAAATGTAAAAGTAATTGACCGGGATGCCGCTTAGCTGGCGTGAATCGAAAAACTATAATGCGGACACTGACATATTACTACTCAAAAAACACAGCGCAACTCGAGCTTCAACAAGAGGTTAGAGATCTCTGTAGCTCATTGGATGTTCTTTTCCTGGATGTTCGCATCGATGATGACACCCAGCTTGACCTTAGATTTAAAGATTCTGTTCCGGTCATACTCATTGGCCCTTATCGACTGAATTCTCCGTTTACCCTCAATGAAGTTGAAGTTGCGATAAAGGCAACGTTGGAACAGGACGCGCGAAATCCTGAAAGGGATGAAAATAAAAACCGTTTCCAGATGACAAGAACAGAACGGTTTGCCTACTGGTTTTCCAATTCTTACGCATGGTTTATTTCCCTTGTCATTCTCCTATTCACCGCCTCTACTTTACTCCCTCCAGTTTTCGCAGCCAATGGGAAGAATTCGATTGCGATGGTTGGTTATAAGTTCTACTCGGTTTTGTGCCATCAGTTAGCCTTCCGTTCCTATTTCATCGAAGGGGAACAATTCTATTATCCACGTGCGCAGGCTAGCATTCCTGATGTAATGACTTATGAGGAATTAACCGGAATGCCGGCTGAAGATATTGTGTTTGCCCGGCTGTTCATCGGTAACGAAAAGGCTGGTTACAAGATTGCATTGTGCCAGAGAGATCTCGCAATCTACCTGTCACTGGGTTTGTTCGGGATAATATTTCACCTGTCCGGAAAAAGGATCAAAGGGATTCGCTGGTATGTGTGGTTTTTGATTGCGTTATTTCCGATCGCGCTGGATGGAGTTTCGCAATTACCCGGTTTATCCGCAGGTTGGCCTGACTGGTTGCCGATCAGAGAAAGCACCCCTTTGCTGCGTACAATTACCGGATTCTTATTCGGAGCTGGTACAGCGTGGTACGTGTACCCCTTGATGGAGGATAGCATAAAGGAAACCAGGTTTGCTCTAAAACGGAAAAAGACGATTGCCGAGAAGTTTTACGAACAACGATGAAAATTGTACAAGCAAACAACGGACTTAGTTACTTGTCCTTTCCTGAAACGAGATTGAGCGAAGTCGCACACGGTTTCTTTACCAGGAATGGGGGAGTAAGTCCGCATCCATTTGATTCTTTAAACCTGAGCATCTCAACCGGCGAC
>CAYWVP010000242.1:0-2544 GCA_964461605.1 uncultured Anaerolinea sp. | reverse complement strand
GTTGAAGAAAGCGCGTCGGAAGCAAAAACAGCAAGCCCGATCAGCTTGCCGATCGTCTGGTGCGGTGCGTCCGCGGTGGCCAACGGTCTCCCGATCAACCAGGTTTGCAGAGTGGTACCGGGTGTATGAGTTGTCGGTTCTTCAAAGATATTCGGCGTTGTTTCTGGGTCAACCATTTAATACTCTCCTGTTAAAGAGAGTGTAATAAATGGTCATAAAAGACGAACAAAGGTAATGGCTGAAATATAAAGAAATTATAAAGAAATGCTTCAGTCAACCGTGCGGAAGCGGTAACCGATACCCGAGTCCGTGATCAATATGCGGGGGTTGTCCGCTTCCACTTCAATTTTGCGCCGCAGCTGACCGATGTAAACGCGCAGGTATTCCACATGGTCAGATTCCTCAAAACCCCACACATGTGTCAGGATCGATTGATGCGTGAGTACCCGGTCAGCATTGGCTGCCAGGTAAGCCAGGAGTTTGAACTCGGTGGCAGTCAACTTTAATTCTTCGTCATTCAGCATGGCCACATGCCTGGCAAGATCCACCGTGAGCGAACCAGCCCGGATGATCGTTTCGCGGTTTCCCAGTGATTGGGTGGAGTGCCGGAGGGCGACCCGGATTCGCGCCAGTAATTCCTCAATATTGAAGGGTTTGGTCAGGTAATCATCAGCGCCTTTGTCCAGCGCGAGCACTTTGTCGCGCTCACCATCACGCACCGACAACACGATGATCGGGGTCTTTGACCACTCACGGATCTGCTCACACACCTTAATGCCATCCATATCCGGCAGGGTAAGATCAAGGATGATCACATCAGGAGACTGTGTGGCTGCCAGCGCAATCCCATCTTCACCAGTGACGGCTGAAATAACACGAAAATGCGCGGAACCCAGAATGGTTTTCAATGCCCGCAGGATCTGCGGCTCATCATCGATCAGGAGGATCAACGGATTTTTATCCATCGGTTTCATTCCCTGGTAGTTTTGGCCGCTCACCTTCCAGTGTGAGCGGCAAGGTAATGTTAAAGGCAAACCCATCCGGTAAATTTTCCGCCCAGATCCTGCCCTCATGAGCTTCAATAAAGCCTTTACAAATCGACAGTCCCAAACCCGTTCCGGTGATCTTATCTGCCTTGGTGACGCGGTAGAACTTATCGAAAATATGCTTCAGATGTTCTTCACGCACATTCGGGCTTTGATTCGATACGGTGATGACCGCCTGATCGTCTACCACCCTTGCAGAAATCCGGATGGGCGTGTTCTCAGGTGCGTATTTGATACTGTTGCTGAACAGATTGGTGAATACCTGTTCCATCATCATGTAATCAGTAGGCAGAAGTGGAAAATCTTCGGAAAAATCACAGGTGACCGGATGCCTGCGCAACTGGCTTTGCATTTTCCCGCTGACGCCCTTCACAATTTCGAGAATCGAATTCCACTGCTTCAGCGGGTGTAAAGCGCCTGCTTCGATGCGGGACATATCCAGCAGGTTTCCGACCAGCTGATTCAACGCGTCGGCTTCCTCATCGATCGTGACCACCAGTTCCTGCCTGGCCGCGCTATCCCATTCAACCGTGCCGTTGCTCAGGCTGGAGGATGCCGCCTTGATGACCGCAAGGGGAGTACGCAATTCGTGTGAGACCGAACTTAACAAGGAGGTTTTTACTCGATCACTTTCCTCCAGAACACGCGCCAGCTGCTCCTGCTGGAATAGCCGTGCGCGTTCGATCGCGAGGGCTGCCTGGTTATTAAACGCCGCCAGCAGGCGGGTTTCTTCAAGCGAAAGATCCTCCTGGTCAAACCACAAGTGGATCTCTCCCTCGGTGTTGCGTGCTGTGAACATCGATAATGAAAGATCACAGGGTTCCTCCCTGCGACCATCGAGCGGTTGACGGGTTGTAATCACGCCGCCACCTGGAATATTGTTGGCGGAAATGTCCACCTGTTGAAAATGAAAAGTCTCGATCAATTTGGTAGAGACTGTTTGCAGTATCGCGTGTACCTCGGTCAAGCCTGCCAACGCGGTATTCAATTCATACAGCCGCATGGCTTCCCACTCGCGCTTTTTTGCCAGACGCTCCGCTGCCCTGGCTTGACCAACCAGCTGACTGACCACAACCGATACGATCAAAAACACGATCAGAGTGATGAGATCCTGGGTCTGGTGTACGGTCAGGGTGAAATACGGTTGTATGAAGTAATAATTGAAGGCAAGGAACGAGAGGAATCCGGCGATGATACCGAAGGTAAGCCCCCAGAACATGGTGCAGCCCAGCACCGGAAGGAGGTACAGTAAAGCGATCAATTGAATTTGCAGCCCGGATTCTACTTTCTTCAGAATGAAAGTGAGCAGCCCGACGATGGCCGCGCTGGCGATGAGGCGGAATAACCAGTAGGGGATCTTTTTTATGAGAATGGAAAAATTCTTGGTCATAATCATCTTCTGTGCATCCATTATATTGCACGAATTATGGATTTTATATTCGCTTTGTAAATTTTGACAAATTTGAACGATCCTCTCCGTGCATTAATATTTTATTAG
>CAYWVP010000241.1:0-2546 GCA_964461605.1 uncultured Anaerolinea sp. | reverse complement strand
AGATCAAATTCACTATCATCAGTATCCTGATCGCTCACCTGGCTTGCCAGAATCGTCAGGGTACAAACATCATTTGCGGAAAAATCAGTTTCCGGATCCAATGTGAACGCGCTGGGTCCTCCGCTTGTCAAGGCGGTGTGGGTGCCACTCTCCGAGCAGCTCAGCGTAAACCAATCCCCGACCACATCAACTGGTTCGCTGAAAGTGACCGTTAGATTGGTGGTTAATCCAACGCTCGAAGCTAAATTTACAGGTGAGGTTGAAGTGACCATTGGTGCACTTTCGGGGGGGGGTGTGTTGCGCGGGTTCGGAGCACCGATCGTGAAATCAGCTGAGTTGTTATCGGTGTCAGTTGCGCCGTTCCCATTCCGAAGTGCAGCTGTTGTGTTGCTTAGATTTGGAGTTGGGGCGGTTTCAGAGCAGTTGGCAGTCGCGCCAAAACCTACGAGATCCACGAGTCCCGTGGGACACGATCCGCTAAGCGTGGTGTTACTGCTGGACAAGGCAACCTTCCCGGCTGAACTGCTCATCGCAATCGTCCCGATGGCATTAGGTGTGGGGAGATCAACTGTTCCGGCTGCCCCTGCTGCCTCCTGAATTAAATAATATTTTCCGGGTCCTATCGTTCCAGCTAATTGTGTCTTCTGCCAGGTAGTACCGGTTGCAGATGCATACTGCACCGTCCACCCGGTAATATCGACAGCAACGGTACTCAGGTTATACAGCTCTATGAAGTCGTTTTTGTATGTAGCGCCTGAGTTGCCTCCTCCACCATACACCTGGCTGATCACAATGTTCGGCGAGCCTGGAACAGCCGCCTGTGCCTGTAGTGGTACAAAACCTAAGATCATTGTGAGTATTACTGCGATCGAAAACAATTTGAACCCTCTTTGTTTCATTCCATTCTCCTTATGATTTTTGATTCGATGCGGTCTACTTTTTAATAGTGCAAAACACAAACGAGTAAGACAATTTTAGAGGAAGTGGAATATTATTGCAACTCAAAATTAAATACCCGTTTGTTTTCATTACCACTTCCACTGCACAATTCATGGTCGGGTGCATCACCGGCCGGTGTAAATTTGCGCATCTTGTGTACGATTTCACCCTGATCGATGTAATATATAGATGAACAATCCAATAATTCCTTCAATTACCAAACTGGAGCATGGATGATCACCTGCAGCCACTACAAAACGCTTAAATCTAACGACCAGCCTTAATACCAGAATTGCCACGCCGAACTGCTGCCGGGGAGAGGTGCCATTAAATGAAGTGAAGTATTATCAAAAGAAAGGAAATCATTAACCAAATATTTTCGAAGAATTAATAATAATTTCCGCTTGGAAAATGTAGTTCCCGGAATTTGATCGCCCCTTAGCCTGGCCGGGATTCAACATCGCATGGGTCCTTTCTCAAGTTGATTGGAGGACATGATGAAGAATCCGTTTACAGAAATGACGATCAAACCCGAACCCTTTGAAATCCCCACTGATGCCCAACAGAAACAACTGAAGCGTGAAGCCATCTACACTCAATTTACCCCCATGGTGAATGAGGTGTTGGGGATGTTCGTTGAGGCTCACCGCAAGGGAGAATGGCAGGTGGACAGCGACTATTCACGCGCCTATTGCTGCCACATCGCCTGGTTCATTGGTCCGCCCGAGAAATTCACCGACCCGTATGACGTGTACCATCTCACCCGCCGCCGCTTGGAAGTGGCGCTTGAAATGGATGGGTTGTGCAACCCGGTCGGATTCAGGGTGACCAATTACGACGTGATCAAACGGGTCATCCGCGTTGGCTTGAACCGCGAAGATCTCATCCAGGGTATTCAGGCGGTGATGGAGTAGCGCGTTACCATACCTTTTTCAGACGGTTGAGTGAGGGGTTTGTGTAACACCCGTCGATAAACCGGTATGCGTCCGGCAGGGTGGACGGGTATAATTGCCCAGATGACACACGCGCTCCCTTTCAAAGCAGTTCTGTGGGATATGGATGGTGTGCTTGTCGATACTTTTGACACACATTTCCGCGCCTGGTCGCGCATCTTTGCGGAGCTGGATCATCCCTTCACACTGGACGACTTTCGCCGTACTTTCGGCATGAACAACCGCACCATCCTGAAGACGCTGCTGGGGGTTGACCTGCCTGAAGCGGAGTTCCAGGCTGTCTCTGACCGCAAGGAGGTCTATTTTCGGGAGAGTGTGCGCGGGATCACGCGCTACCTGCCTGGTGTTACGGATTGGCTGGCGCGGTTTCACTCATTCGGTTTACCGCAGGCAGTGGCTTCCTCCGCCCCTCAGGAGAACATCACTGCCCTGCTTGACGAACTGGATGCGCATCAGTGGTTCTCGGCCGTCGTCTCAGGTGCAAAACTCAGCGGTAAGCCAGACCCGGCGGTTTTCCTGCTGGCTGCGCGTCAATTAGGCGTCGAGCCGGCTGACTGCCTGGTGATCGAGGATGCTGTACCGGGCGTGGAGGCGGCCAAACGCGGCGGCATGCGCTGCGTGGCTGTGCTCACCACCAACCCGCCGGAAGCGCTG
>CAYWVP010000240.1:0-2558 GCA_964461605.1 uncultured Anaerolinea sp. | reverse complement strand
AACAGGAGTACCGCCAGGATGCCGGAGATCCATTGCCAGCTGAAGTGAAGGATGGGAATGGCGGGAAGCCGGGTTTCAACGCCATTGGCACCGACTTTGTAGACCACTTTGCGCCGAGGTTGGCCGGTAGCAGCTTCACGCGTGCCTGTCTGCCGATCGGCCTTCCTGGTGATGATCGGAGATACCTGGGCAGGTGCCCCGGTTTTGGCGGTGGAGGAGGAACGCTGACGTGGCTGCGCGGGCTGCGAGCGTTTTTCACGCAGCTTTCCGGAGCGCGGCACGAGTTTCTCTTCTTTCACGGCACTCATTCATCTCTCCTGTAGGTGCGCACCGTGAGGTCGCGGTCGAGCTTGCGATCCAGCGCGAGCTCAACGAGACGATCGATCAGGTCTGTATAGGTGATGCCGCTGGCTTCCCATAATTTTGCGTACATACTGATGCTGGTGAAGCCCGGGATGGTGTTCATCTCGCCGAGGTAGAAAGCTCCAGTACCGCGGTCGAGCAGGAAATCCACACGGGCCATCCCGGCACCATCGACCGCTTTATAGGCAGCGATGGCTGCCTGGCGGATCTGCTCAGCAGTAGTTGTGTCGAGTTCCGCGGGGATGATGAGGCGGGAGGTGTTGCTGAGGTATTTGGCGGAGTAAGTGTAAAATTCCTCCTGCGGCTGGATCTCGCCGGGGAGTGAGGCAATGGGATCCTCATTACCCAGCACACTGACTTCGATCTCGCGCGCATCCACACCGCGTTCAACAAGGACGCGGCGGTCAAACCTGGCGGCGTCGAGCAGCCCTTCGACCAGGCAAGAGCGGCTTGCGCACCTGGTGATGCCGACAGACGAACCCAGGTTGGCGGGTTTCACGAAGACAGGATAAGGCAGGCTTTGTTCAATTTCGGCTAAAACCCGGTCAAAATTCTGTTCAAGCTGTTTGCGGGTGAAGAGGAGTGAATCCACCACGGGAATACCGTTCGCGCGCATCACGTCTTTGAACAGGCATTTATCCATCGCCACAGCGGAAGCCAGGACTCCGCCACCCACATACGCCACATCGGCCAGCTCGAGCAACCCCTGCAGGGTGCCGTCTTCACCGTAGGTGCCGTGGATGAGCGGGAAGACCACATCCAGGCGGGCAACCGTTTCGAGGCGGCCGCCAATGACCTGGAACAATCGTCCATCAGCAGGCTCCGGCAAAAGAACAACGGGTGAGAGCGGCGCATAATCCCGCGCTTCAAAGTGGTCGATCACACGGTCGCCGCAAAGCCACTCGCCAGCCGGCGTGACGCCGATCTGTACCACTTCGTACCTGGCAGGATCGAGGACAGCCAGCACGGAGCGCGCGCTCATGAGGGAAACCTCATGCTCGCCCGACCTGCCGCCAAATATCACTGCCAAAGTTCTCTTATTGCTCATCATGCATCCTGCCAATCGCCAAGGATCTCAATTTCTGTTTCAAGCTGGACTTCAAATTTTTCCAGCACGGTGTTCCTGACCAGGTGAATAAGGTCATAGTAGTTGCGGGCTGTTGCTGTGCCATCGTTGATGAAAAAGTTGGCGTGCAGCTGACTGACCTCAACACCACCCACGCGGGTACCTTTCAATCCGGCTGCTTCGATGAGCCGGCCGGCGAAATCTCCCGGGGGATTCTTGAAGGTTGAGCCGGTGCTCGGACCGGCGGGTTGGGTGCGGCGCCGGCGTTCACCGAATTCACTCATCAATGCCTGAATACTTTCCTTATCACCCTTTTCGACAGCAAAGCGGGCGCTGAGGATCACTGCTTTACCCGGGTCGCGCTTCAACATGCTGCTGCGATACGCGTAGGCCATCTCTTCACTGGAGAGCAACAGGTAGCCTTGGTCGCGGTGCAGAATCTCTGCGGCTACCAGGTTGCTTTGCGTGTTTGAACCAAACGCCCCGGCGTTGCCATAAACCGCTCCACCAACCGTGCCCGGAACAGTGGATGCCCATTCAAGACCGGTGAGGCTGTATTCCGCAGCCTGGCGGGCTACCGCAGCAAAGATGGTGCCGGACTCGGCTGTAATGGTTGGATGGTCTCCATTGGGCGAGACGGTGATCTGCCTGGCCTGGTTGTGAACCACCACTGCGTCGAATCCCTTGTCGGAGATAAGCACATTTGCACCACTACCCAGCAGGAAGAAGGGGATGTCATGATCCCACAGGAAGCGGATGTCTTCCGCCAGCTGGGAAGCGCTGTTAGCGCTGATGTAGAAACGGGCCGGGCCGCCCACCCTGGAGGTGGTAAACCTGCCCAGCTGTACATCTCGCTGGAGACGCTCATAAAAGTGGTTTTTCAGCAATTGCTCATCCATTCGATGCACTCTCTACGAACTAAAGTTCTTTCACCCGAACGATCAATTTTTCCATCAATTCCACGCGGTCCTGCAGGCTGAGAGCGCGGAAATTATCCCCGCCCTGTTCCTGGTGCCGCCTGAGCTGGATACGCGGGAAATCGGAAAAATAGCGCGGCGTATCAAAATCGTGATTAACATTCTCGTAACTGATCTTCCTTGGAGGTGTCATTTCAACCTTTCCTTTCCTT
>CAYWVP010000239.1:1394-2578 GCA_964461605.1 uncultured Anaerolinea sp. | reverse complement strand
GGTCTGGTAGGTGCCGCCCATCGGCATACCGCCAAAGATGACCCTGAAGAAATCGGAGAATCCGCCGAAGACGTCACTAAAATCCTGCGGATTTGCCTGCCCGCCCTGTGGGCCCTGCGCACCCTGACCGGTGTACCATTCGTTCCAATTGAAATTGCCCGGGTTTCCACCGCCCTGCTGCCATTGCGTGTAGGAAGAACCCAGCTGGTCATAACGTTCGCGCTTCTTGGGATCGCTCAGAACTTCGTAGGCTTCATTTATTTCTTTGAACTTTTCTTCAGCCTGTTTGTTGTCTCTGTTCTGGTCCGGGTGATACTTCATCGCCAGTTTGCGAAACGATTTTTTAATGTCTTCCTGTGAGGCTTTGCGGTCCACCCCCAGGATCTTGTAATAATCCCTATATTCCATGATTTAATTGTATTCTTTTGCAAACAGAAAAGTCAATAGTCTACAGGCACTCTCTAATACATTATTTATATTCAACACAGATCAAGCCTGCTAACCCTGATTCTCCAGTCGCGTGGTGAATTGCCGCACAGCAGCGACCGCCTCTTCATCCGTTGCATACCCGACCACGGTTAATCCCGGGGTGGTATTGCCGGTGATGATCTTGGATACGCGCTTGCCGTTCTTATGGCAGCAGAAGACAGGCTTTCCCAGGGAGAGGGCATAGGCAATCTCGTAACCCACACCGTGCGACGGGGAGGATACCTCCGCCACCACCGCGTCACACCCCCTGATCCACGCCATATCGCGTCCGAAAATCTCGACCGCGTCGACCACATCCTCCATCTCCATCACCTGCGGAGAGGACAGGTGCGCGGTGGGGACCTCGTGCCCGCCAGATTCCAGCTCTTTAACGATCGCCTGGTAGGTGGTTTCTTCAGCTCTGCCGCCGGTTATCGAACAGGAAAAATAAATATTCATCCACTACTCCGATTATCTTGGCATATAGTTTGCAACTCTAATATCAAATACTGCGCTAGTTAATTACGAAGCCCGCTAAATTACCGGCTTCGAATCGGCATATAGTATTATAGACGATGACACTGTCCGCTGATGAACGTTGCGCGGCAGTAAGAATAAGGAGTAATGCCATGCAAAAGAAATCCACCATCCTGTTGATCCTCATTACCATCACCCTGCTGGTGCTCACCGGATGCACCCGCTCCGCCACACGTGGT
>CAYWVP010000239.1:0-1294 GCA_964461605.1 uncultured Anaerolinea sp. | reverse complement strand
CCCGGGGTACCTGCCACCTATACCATCCAGGCGGATGAGTTCCCCTTCTGCATCGCCCGCCGCTTCAACCTGAACGCCGGTGACCTGTTGGCGATCAACGGGCTCAACCTGGACTCCTACGTCGTACCCGGATTTGTGCTTACGCTGCCGCAGAACAGCTCTTATGTGGGTGGGCGCTCGCTCAAGGCGCATCCCACCGACTACACCGTACAATCCGGCGATACGATCGGCAAGGTCGCCTGCGCGTTCGGAGACGTTAACCCGTATGACATTTACGCGGTCAACGGTCTCGAGCAGGGTTCTGCCCTGACCGCCGGGCAGGTGTTGCGCATACCGTAAAACGATCAGATTCACAACAGGCTTTCCTGAAAGCGGGAAAGCCTGTTTAATTTAAATAGGAAAAAGCACTACAATTGACTAATCCCCATCACCTGCCGAGGGTAAACTCATGACTTATCCCATTAACCACGAATCGAAAGAGTATGGCACCCCATTATTTACTGTAAAACGCATCAACCTCACCTTTCCGGATGGCAAAGCGCGGGATTATGACCTGATCGACATCCAGAACGCGGTCACCATCCTGCCGCTGGATGGTGAAGGAAATGTGTATTTCGTTCGACAGTATCGTGTTGGCGCAAAACGGGAACTGCTGGAACTTCCTGCCGGCAAGATTGAGGCTGCGGAAGACCCGCTGCTCACCGCCCAACGCGAACTGCGCGAGGAGATCGGCATGTCCGCCCGCTCCTGGATCAGCCTGGGTGGTTTCTACATGACCCCGGGTTATGCCACCGAGTACATGCACGCCTTCCTGGCGCAAGATTTGTATCCAGACCCGCTCAATCCGGATGTTGATGAATTCATTAACCTCACGCGCATCCCGCTGGCAAAGGTGCTGGAAATGATCGATCAGCAGACAATTGAGGACAGTAAAACGCTGGCCCTTTTCGCGCTTGCGCACCGGTACTTGCCCCCCAACAACACGTAGTGAGTTTCGTCACCTTTCCATCCATTTCAGATACGCTTGGTCTAAATCAGGCGGGTTTTGCGTTATAATCTTTGGGGTATCCCTTTAAAGAAAAAGGCTGAATGCCTATTACCTGAATACGGAGTAGAACTATGAAAAGAGAATTAATCACGATAGATGCGAACGAAGCGGTGGCAAACATTGCCTACCGCCTGGCTGAGGTCATCGCCATCTATCCCATCACCCCATCCTCCAGCATGGGCGAGCACGCTGATGCCTGGATGGCCAAGGGTGTAAAGAACTTATGGGGCACGGTGCCCTCCGTCA
>CAYWVP010000238.1:0-2579 GCA_964461605.1 uncultured Anaerolinea sp. | reverse complement strand
ATGGGTGTGTTTGAATTCCCTCAATTTGCCAATGGCACTTACGGTGTCGCCCAGGCAGTTGCAGATAGCCAGGCGGTGAGCATTATTGGTGGCGGTGAGTCAGTTGCCGCAATTCAACAATCCGGACTGGCTGATCAGATCACGCACATTTCCACTGGTGGCGGCGCATCACTTGAAATGCTGGAAGGTCTGGAATTACCTGGTGTCGCGGCTTTGCAGGATAATTAGCCCGTTATATCTGGACAGAAGAAAGAGGTTAAGGTAGAATTCTTCCGCCACCTGAAACAGTGCTTACCCTCGACCCTCGCACTGACAGTTGTTTTTAGGAGAAATTGAGTTGGCTAATATCAAATCGGCAATAAAACGCAACAAGCAGAATGAAAAACGAAGGCTCTTGAATCGGGTCTACCGCGGTTCTGCACGCACCCGCATTGCGCGGGCACGTGTCGCAATCGAAGGCGAGGATCTCGAAGCAGCGAAGGCTGCGACCATGGCTGCCATTGCAGCTTTGGACAAGGCTGCGCAGAAGGGTGTTATCCACAAGAATAACGCCGCGCGCCGCAAGAGCAGGTTAATGAAACGCCTTAACGCGGCAAAGTAACAATCGTTTTTTCAGGTTAAAAAAGCGGGAGATATACATATCTCCCGCTTATGCTATTCCGGGATATGCTGATTATTGCCTGTGATATAATCCTTCTGGAAATCTTAAGAAATCAGGATACTATGTTTGAGTTCGAACAGCAACTAGCAGAAGCGCAGATCCACCTTTATTGCCGGGAGGCTGGTCTTCCATTGACCGAGGTCAAATGGACCTGGATTCCTTTCAACGGGCAGTGGGGGATCGCTACCACTTTCTTCCAACTTGCTGCATTGTCGTTTGGCAGCTCCAGGGGAAATGTGGCACAGCGCGCCAATGAGATTGCTGTTGCCCTGGCGGAGCGGCTAAGCGGAACCGAGGGATTTGATCGCATCGAAGCTGTGAATGGGTATCTCAACCTGTTTTTTTCGACAGCAGATTACTCCCGGCGCGTTATTGCCCGTGTTTTGGAAGAGGGTGAACGGTACGGGCACGGTCAGCGACTGAACCAGCGCTTGATGGTCGAATTTTCTCATCCGAACACACACAAAGCTTTTCACGTGGGTCACCTGCGCAGCGCCTTCCTGGGTGATGTTCTGGCACGCATTTTGGAAGCTGCCGGGTATGATGTCATACGCGCCAACTACCCCGGTGACATCGGGTTGCATGTGATCAAATGGTTATGGAACTATCTCAAGTACCACAAAGGCGAGAAGCCTGATAAAGATATTACACGCTGGATGGGGACGATTTATTCTGAGGCGATTAAACGTCTTGACCAGGACCCCTCGCTTGAAGAAGAGATCCGCGAGATGTATGCGCGCTGGGACAAACGTGACCCCGAGGTTGTGAATTGCTGGAAGGAAACCCGCCAGTGGTCGCTTGACGGTTTCAATGAAATGTACAGCCTGTTGGATATCCATTTTGATCGGTATTATTTCAATTCCATGTTTGAAAAACCCGGCAAAGAGATCGTTAATGATCTGCTGGCAAAAGGGATTGCCGAGGATGAGCGCGCGACCGGCGGGGCGGTGATCGTCAAGATCGACGAAAAGCTGGGATTGCCGGAAGAGAAATACCGGGTAATGGTGGTGTTGCGCTCGGATGGTACCGCCCTGTACGCGACCGAAGACCTGGCATTGGCGCGCCAGAAATTCCTGGATTACCCTGACCTGGTGAAATCTTATTACGTGGTGGATGTGCGCCAATCTTTACACTTCCAACAGGTATTTAAAACCCTCGAGCTTGCAGGTTACGAATGGGCTACCCGCAGCCAGCACCTGCCTTATGAGTTGGTCAACCTGCCCGGTAACGTGGTGATGGCTTCTCGCGAAGGTACTGTGGTATTGTTGGAGGACCTGATCCGTGAAGCGACTGAACGTGCGTTGACCGTTGTTCAAGAGAAGAACCGGGAACTCGCTGCAGAAAAACAACAGGAAATTGCCAAAGCCGTAGGGATCGGCGCGATCAAATTTCCGATGCTTTCGCGTGATAGCAACAAGGTCGTTACGTTTGATTGGGAATCCGCGCTTGACTTCAATGGGCAGGCTGCACCTTACATTCAATATGCTTACGTGCGTGCGAACTCGATCTTACGCAAAGTGGATAATGTCATTCCCGAAGACCTTGCACCTGATTATGAGTTGAGCAAATCTGAGATTACACTCATCGATCTAATCGCGCGCATGTCCGATGATATCCAGAAAGCCGCCAGGGATCTCAAGCCATTGATCATCACCAACCAGGCTTATGAACTTGCGCGCGCTTTCAATGACTTTTATACGCAATGTCCCGTGCTTGGTGTGGAAGAACCTCAGCGTTCGACCCGGATCCGTCTTGTGGCAGCCGCCCGACAGGCGATTGCGAACAGTCTGGCGTTACTGGGCATCACAGCCCCACAAGCGATGTGAAAATAATCTTATAACCAAAGGAGTATGAATTACATGACACCAATCAAGACCCTCATTATGGGCGCAGCCGGTCGCGACTTTCACAATTTCAA
>CAYWVP010000237.1:0-2590 GCA_964461605.1 uncultured Anaerolinea sp. | reverse complement strand
AGACCAACCTGATGTTCTACATCAAATATGTGCTCAAACGCCCCGATCAAAGCTCCCTGGTGATGGGTGCCATCTTTATCTCGGCGATCATCGCGCTGCCATTCTGGAACTGGATCTCCAAAAAAGGCAACAAACGCAGCGCATACATTATTGGTGTCTCATTTTGGGCTGTCATTATGTGCACCCTCGCGTTGTTTAATGAGCAAACCCCGCTGTGGATGCTGCTTATCGTTTGCATGTTTTGCGGATTCGGTTTAAGCGCGGCGCAGGTGCTGCCCTGGGCGATCATACCTGATGCCATCGAATGGGACGAGTACCAGACCGGTGAACGCCACGAAGGCACCTTCTACAGCCTGATCACCCTGATGGGCAAGATGGCCAATTCGATCGCGGTCCCGCTATCTTTACTGCTGCTCGAGTTCACCGGGTACGTATCCAACGCGGCGGAACAACCTGCCAGCGCTCTGCTCGGAATCAAGATCGTCATCGGACCGATCCCCGCGGTCCTGCTTTTCACCGGGATCATTTTTGCCGTTTTTTACCCGTTGAGCCGTGAAAAATACACCCAGATCGTTACAGAGCTTAACCTGCGCAAGGAAGCCCGGCGTAAAGCCCGCGCGGCAAAAAATCTGCCCGAAATTGAGGGACAACCGGCCAGCGACTGAATCACCTGATCAATCGGAATCAATGGAGCATAGTAACAGGGAAAAACATTACTTTTATTCCAGATTTTGGTTGACAAGTATGGTTATTAATTTATATAATGGATGTAGACGGTGATATACCGTACTCAGTAAGTGGCATCACACAATTGAATATCCTCCGATTCATTCGATCCCACCGGGACAAATGAACGATAGGGTGTGGAGAGTAATTTCCATGCCTGCCAGTGCGCAAAGGAGAACTTACAACTGGGCAGTGAAAACTGCCGGGAAGTTTTCTTTTGTGCATTTGTTATTTAACAAGTTGTTGAAAGGAGGTTGAACTAGATTTTCGTTGGTCGGTTCTATTGTGAATCACAACTATCTTAGTTGATAATCAAGGAGGTTACCATGTTTTTTGTACGCGTAAATATGACAGATCGAACCTATTCAGTAACAGATGTGCCGGAAAAATACAAACATCTGGCCGGCCGAGGACTGACCTCGAACGTCATCGCAGATGAAGTTCCCGCGTCATGCCATGCCCTGGGTCCCAACAACAAGCTTGTATTTTCTCCCGGCTACACCACCGGAACCAGTGCCCCGACTTCCTCCCGCGTCTCGGTTGGCGGAAAATCACCGCTCACCGGCGGTATCAAGGAAGCCAATGCCGGTACATCCTGGGCAGCTGACCTCGGTGTGTTAAACATCAAAGCTCTGATCGTTGAAGGCTTCCCCGAGGAAAAGGGAAAGTTCTGGGGTATTGCGGTCACCTGGGATGGGAAACCGAAAGTGGAATTCTTTGAAGCCACCCAGTACGCTGGAAAACCCCTGGCTGAAGTGCACCCCGCCATGTACGAGAAATTCGGCGAGAAGATCTCGGTGTGCAGCATCGGTATGGCAGCTGAGCACGGCTACAGCAACTCAGGTGTGGCGTTCAATGATCAATACAAACGCCCCACCCGCTACGCCGGCCGCGGAGGTTTGGGTGCGGTAATGGCCACCAAAGGCCTCAAATTCATCGTCCTCAACCGCGCTGGCGCACCCGGTGTTGAGATCGTCGACAAAGCCCTCTTCGAAGAAGGCCGCAAGAAGATGATCGACGCGCTGCGCACCCACGCGATCACCAAGCCGAAAGGCGGCTTGAACTCCTACGGCACCGCCATCCTGGTCAACATCCTCAATGAAGCCGGTGGTCTGCCCACCCGCAACTTCTCCAGCGGTCGTTTTGAAGGCGCCCCCAAGATCAGCGGTGAAACGATCTTTGAGAAGAACAAGGAACGCAAGGGCAAAGAAGTTTACAACCACAACTGCAGCCCCGGATGCATCATCCAGTGCTCCAACACAGTCTACGACGAAAAAGGCGAGGAGATCACTTCCTGCCTCGAGTATGAATCCGCCTGGGCGATGGGCGCTGATTGCGGGATCGACAACCTGGAAGATGTCGCCAAGATGAACGCCCTGTGCAACGACTACGGTCTGGACACGATCGAGACCGGCGTCGCCATCGGTGTTGCCATGGAGGGTGGACTCATCCCCTTCGGTGACAGCAAGGCTGCCATTGAACTCGTTCATGAAATGGGCAAGGGCACACCTAAAGGCCGCATCCTTGGTGCTGGAGCTGCCACGACCGGACGCGCGTTCGGCGTGCGCCGCGTACCTGTGGTGAAAGGCCAGGCCATGCCGGCTTACGAACCGCGTGCGGTAAAGGGCATTGGCATCACCTACGCCACCACCACCATGGGCGCTGACCACACCGCCGGCTACACCATCGCGCCAGAGATCCTCGGCGTCATGGGCAAGCAGGATCCCCTCAGCCCCGAAGGCAAAGCCGGCCTCAGCCGCGCCTTCCAGGCGACCACAGCCTTCATCGACTCTTCCGGTCACTGCCTCTTCATCGCCTTCGCCATCCTGGATATCGCCACCGGCTACCAGGGCATGATCGATGA
>CAYWVP010000236.1:0-2592 GCA_964461605.1 uncultured Anaerolinea sp. | reverse complement strand
GATTCCATCTGGGACGCTACAAAACGCTTCCAGATCAACTGGTAAAGTTTGAATTGTTCAGGAGAAAGGAATTCCTTGATCTTATCCGGCTGCCTCATTACCGAGGTTGGTCGGATGGCCTCATGCGCTTCCTGGGCTGAAACAGCACGTGTTTTATATTGGGGCGCTGTGCCTGGCAGGAAATCCCCGCCGTAGTTTTGCTTGATAAAAGTCCGCGCTTCTTTTTGCGCAACTTCAGCAACATTCGTGGAATCAGTACGCATATAGGTGATCAAACCATTGGCACCACCCTCGCCTACCTCCAACCCTTCGTAAAGTTGCTGGGCGATCATCATTGTCCGCCGGGCAGTAAAACCCAACCGACGCGAAGCTTCCTGTTGCAGGGAGCTTGTAATGAAGGGAGCAGAGGGTTTGCGGCGGCGTTCGCTGCGCTTGATCTTGGAAATTACAAATGGAGATGCTTCGATATCCTCCAGGTAGCCATCAACCGCTTCCTTTTGAGCAAGATCGGGTTCGACATCGTCGATCTTTACCAGCTTGGTCATGTACCTGTTTTTCTTGCTTTGTGGAGTGAGCTCAGCGTGTATGGACCAGTACTCAACCGGATTAAAGTCCTCAATTTCCCTCTCACGCTCAACTATCAACCTTAATGCAACAGATTGTACGCGCCCGGCTGACAGACGGTTGCGCACTTTCTCCCACAACACAGGACTGATCGAATACCCCACCAATCGGTCCAGCACCCGGCGAGCCTGTTGCGCATCCACCAGGTCCATATTGATCTCACGCGGATTGGCGAAAGCTTCATTTATTGCATGATCAGTGATCTCATGAAAGACCACGCGTTTTGATAATTCAGGTTCAATGTCTGCAGCTTCCAATAGATGCCAGGCAATCGCCTCTCCCTCGCGGTCAGGGTCCGTCGCGAGATAGATCTCTTCGGCTTCTTTTGCCAGGGCTTTGAGTTCCTTCACAACCGAACGTTTTTCGTTCGGAACACGGTACTTGGGCAGAAAATCGTTTTCCACATCTACTGAAAGCTCAGACCGCAGCAGATCGCGCACATGCCCCACAGAAGCACGCACGGTGTATCCCTTTCCCAGGAACCTGCCGACTGTTTTTGCTTTGGCTGGAGATTCGACGATGACCAGTTTTCCACTACGCGGACGGGAGTTGCGCCGCACCACCGGGCGTTCCATATCGGCGTGAGCAGGGGTATTACCGATGCGATACATCGTAGTACCACAAACCGGGCACTTCCCTCGCGTCACCGGCGAGCCCAGTGCGTTGAATTCAGGGTTGGCGTCAGCGATCTCTCTTTTTACTTTGCATTTTACGCAATAGGCTTCCACGATAACACTCCTACAAGAAAAGGGTGTATGACTTTTCTTTTAGATAATTTACCAGTTCTTTCACCCGTTGGCTTTCCCCGCGCGGGCATATCAGCACTGCATCCTCGGTTTGAACAATGATCACATCTTTCATACCCAGGGTAACAATCAAACGGTCAGGCACGGTGGACACTACCAGCGCATTCTTTGTGTCAATACCGATATGCCTGGCTTGGATCACAATATTACCACTCTCGTCAGCATCAGCAATGTCAAAAAAAGAATCCCAACTTCCGACATCGAACCAGCCAAGGTCACCTGCCGGTAGAACGGCTGCCAGATCTGTTTTTTCCATGATGCCATAATCGATCGTCTGAGGTTGAATGGAGTTCCAGGTGTTCTGGAAATTCAAACCTGAATGGTCTTCTCCCAGCTCCGGGAGCAAACCGGTGATCGTGGCAAATAATTCAGGCATATATTTCCGGTATTCCTCAAGGAATGTATCAACCCGGCAGATGAACATCCCGGAATTCCAGGTGATATTTTCCTGTTCAAATAAATCACTGGCCAAGGATTCCTGCGGTTTTTCAATAAATCGCTTGACTTGAAATGCCTTGATGCCGGAAAAGACACCGATCTCGCTGCCGCATTCTATGTAACCATAACCAGTGGATGGAAAAGTTGGCTTGATCCCCATGGTGGCAATCAATCCCTGGTTCGCTACTTCACAAGCTGCAGACAGGTTCTGTTGAAAACCCGAAATATTTTCGATCAAATGATCAGCCGTAAGCACGGCAATCACACCGGCTGGATCTATCTTGTTTATTGCTGCTGCTGCCATCGCGACAACAGCAGCTGTGCCCCGCGGCTTGGGTTCGATCAGAAAATTACGCACTGGAATTTTTTGTTCCTGGGCGCGCAACATTTCCACCTGTTCCGCGGTCGTCACAACGTAAGTATGCTCAAAAGGAATAAATCCTTCAAGGCGATCTACAGCGATTTGGAACAGGGATCTATCCCCGAACAATTGGATCAATTGCTTGGGATTCTTGTGCCGCGAAACAGGCCACAGGCGTGTCCCACCTCCGCCAGCCATGATCACTGCGAAAAAATGGTCGGGCATGTTAATTTACCTTATAAGTTGATTTTATCTCACGCATGGCAACATAATTCATCCCACCCACCTGTGTAACAAAACCCTTTAATTCCATCATCGTGAGTGTAGCCGAAACATTGGTGATTGGCAATCCTGTCAATTCAC
>CAYWVP010000235.1:0-2607 GCA_964461605.1 uncultured Anaerolinea sp. | reverse complement strand
AGGCGATTCTCGCCAATCCAGGCGGGTTGGGTTACCTGCCCGCACAGGCTGTTGATGCGAAAGTCTTGCCAGTGAATGTAACCCGGAACGGGAAAACGCTGGAGCCCAGCCGGCCGATGCTGGCAATTACCGATGAAGAACCACAAGGCATCTCCAGGCAATGGCTGGCTTGTCTCACCCAGGCAGTAAAACCTTAGTATTACTTAATTTTTTTATATACACCCCCGATCAATTGACCGGGGGTGTATTCGTTCAGCTGGTTTCAAGGTACCTGGCTAATTCCCAATCCATTACATTTAGACGATAATCATCCCATTCCGCCCATTTTGCCCGCAAAAATGCCTCATAAATCTCCTTACCCAGGGCATTTTTGAGCACTGGATCTCCTTCCAGTTCGAAGAGTGCTTCGCGCAAAGAGGCAGGTAACTCAATGATTTGCATGGCTTTGCGTTCTTCCCTGGTGAGTTCGTACACATTCACATTGTTAAATGGTTCCGGCGGGATGACCTTGTTATCGATCCCATCCAGCGCAGAAGCCAGCATAACGGTGTATGCCAGGTAAGGGTTGCAGGAGGGATCGGGGCAACGCAGTTCAGCGCGTACCGCTGTGGACATCCCCGCGATCTTCTGCGGAATGCGAATTAATGCCGAACGGTTAGTCTGTGCCCACCCTACATACACCGGAGCTTCATAACCCGGCACAAGCCGCTTGTAAGAATTGATCGTAGGAGCGGTCACCGCAGAGAAAGCACGTGCATGGCTCAACTGACCCGCGATAAAACTATATGCGAGCGTTGAAAGATTAAAAGGATCAGTCGAATCAAAGAAGAGGTTGTTGCCTTTGAGATCAAAAAGTGATTGATGACAATGCATACCGGAGCCGGCAATCCCGAAGATCGGTTTGGGCATAAATGACGCGATCAACCCATGCTGCGCGGCAATTGCTTTCACGGTGTATTTCAAGGTGAGAACGTTATCCGCCGAGCGAAGCGCATTACTGAAGTGAAAGTCAATTTCATGCTGGCCTAGCGCGCATTCGTGGTGTCCTACTTCCACCTCCAACCCCATGGAATCCAGCGCTTGCATCAACTCCGTACGAACGCGCACCGCCTCATCATTGGGAGAAAAATCAAAATAGCCGCCCACATCATGCGGCACCGGGTGTATATCTGTGCCGCCGTTGCGCCGGAAAAGAAAGAACTCCGGTTCTGAGCCAACCATGTATTTCATTCCGCGTTTTTCAAGTTCCTCCAGCGCACGCCTAAGAGCCCCGCGGGGATCACCCAGGAAGGGCGTTCCATCTGGATTGTAAATATCGCAGAAGAGCCGCGCACGCCGCATGGTATCCGGCGACCACGGTAATACGGCGTAAGTTTCCATATCCGGAATCAGGCGCATATCGCTCTCCTGGATGCGCGCAAAACCCTCCACAGACGATCCGTCAAACCAGATCCCCTGGTCAAGCGCTTCCGCCAGGCGGGAAATCGGCGCGTCAAGGCTCTTCACAGTTCCGGTCACGTCAGTAAACTGGAAGGAGATAAACCTGACATTGTCCTCTGCAACGCGTTTCATTAATTCCTGTTTGTCCATTTTGCCGCTCCTTTAAAAAGAAATAAGGCATGCGATCGGGCATGCCTTATAAATAAGATCACAGCATTCCCTTCCGCTTGACTGCACAGGCAGGCCGTTTTGCCTGGCCATGTCAGGATTCTGTGCCGGTTGTCGCCAGCCGGTTTTGGCTTCTGACTTATCTGGAAGGGAGATTGAAGCCCGGGCAGGGCTTCGGAGGCATCCGCTGATCGATCGATTTTCCCCTGTCCATCCCCCCAGGGTTAACATCCCTCTCGCGAAGGAGAACCTCCACCTCGTAATCTCGGCGTACCGAGATTCAGCCGCTGATTCTCTCATTATTCAATTGTTAATTGCGTTTATCATACAGAGGTTGGCAGTAAAAGTCAATAGTGACTTTTTATAGATGAAAAGAGGTCAATGATACATCGCTTTCAGCACCGCCAGCGGTTCGCGGTTATCAGGCTCAGAGATCAACGAGTGCGCGTAATGAACATAAAGAATATGCCCTGACTGATCCACCAGGAAGACGCTGGGAACACCCAATTTGAAGAAGTGTTTTACCTGGAAGTACAACTCACCTACCCGCGCATTTTTGTCGGTGAGGATGGGATAAGTTATAGAGTTCAAACGCCGAAAAAGGCTGATCATGCGCGGTCCATTTGGCACCAACACCAGAATTTCGGTATTCAAGTCCTTGAAAGATTGATAGTCATGGTGCAACTGCACCATATGATTGACACAATGCGGTCAGGCAAAGCCGATGTTGAAAACCAACAGTGCATTCGATTCCTGTAATATAACGGAAAGGGAGATTTCTTGCCCTGATGAGTCCATTAAGGTGAAGTCAGGGGCAATCTCACCTGTTTTTAATTGATCCACGCTCTCTCTCCAACTGATCATGATATTGTGCCGGACATCACCAAGTGTAACAAAGAAATCAGATTAGGCAGAAAATAAGTGGAAGATCTAACCAAATAGAACCAGATTCAAAAATAAAAAAGGGACACTAGTAGACTGGAAAGATTACCACCCGGT
>CAYWVP010000234.1:0-2622 GCA_964461605.1 uncultured Anaerolinea sp. | reverse complement strand
TTGCTGGTCGCCGGGGCTGGAGCGCTGCTCCCCGTCATCGTCAGCCGCGGCATCGACCTGCTCGAAGGACTTCCGCAGGTGCTCAGCCTGGTGCTGGTCGCGGCGGCGGTGTTGCTCGTGGGTGTGGGCATCTGGCTCTTCAATTTTGGTCTGCGCCGGCTCACATCCACGGCCATCGCTGAGGTGGTGGCGCAGCTTTCCTCGGATGCCTACAAAGCCTCTGTGGAGCATGACCTCTCGTTCTATGATGAATTCTCGTCGGGTAAGATCGTCTCACGCATCACTTCGGACACGCGTGATTTCGGCGAGCTGGTCACCCTCATCACGGATGTGGCGAGCATGTTCATCGAGTCGCTCATCCTCGCGGTCGTCCTGCTCAATATCCAGTGGCAGCTCGCCATGTATGTTTTTGCCATCATCCCCGTTGTTCTGGTGCTGGGGATTGCCTACCGCACTGTTGCCCGCAAAGCCACCCGCCAGGGCATGCGCGCCATGGCCAACGTTAACAGCACCATCAAGGAGACGGTCAGCGGCATCGCGGTAGCCAAGAACTTCCGCCAGGAAGCCGGGATCTTTGCTGAATTCAACAATGCCAACGAGACCTCTTACGGCGTGAACGTGCGTCGCGGGCTGGTGCTTTCTGTGGTCTTTCCCGCCCTTAACGCCCTGGCGATGATTGCCACTGCAGTGATGGTGCTGGCTGGCGGTCACAGCGTGATCAAGGGTGCGGTCACTCTGGGCGCCTGGTATCTCTTCATCCTCAGCCTGGACCGCTTCCTCTTCCCGATCATGAACCTCACCTCTTTCTGGACCTCGATCCAGAACGGGCTTTCGGCTTCTGAACGCGTGTTCGCGCTCATCGATACCCCCACCGTGGTCATTCAAACGGCCAGTGATCCTGTCCCGACGTTGAAAGGAACCATCTCTTTCCAGAACGTTTCCTTTCATTACAAGGAGACCGAACAGATCCTGGATGGTTTCAACCTCGAGATCCAGCCCGGTGAGAACCTGGCCATCGTAGGGCACACCGGCGCCGGTAAAACCTCGGTGGCCAAGCTGATCGCCCGCTTCTACGAGTTCCAGGGCGGCCGGCTGTTGATCGATGGTCACGACATCCGCAGTTTTAACCTGGAGGAGTACCGCCGCAATCTGGGTGTGGTATCGCAGGTGCCGTTCCTGTTTTCGGGCACGGTCGCGGAAAATATCCGTTACGCGCAGCGCAGCGCGAGCGATGTTGAAATTCTCGCCCTGGCCAGGCGTATCGGCGGGGGAGAGTGGCTGGATACGCTGCCGCAGGGGTTGGATTCACAGGTGGGTGAACGCGGCGGGCGCCTCTCAATGGGGCAGCGTCAATTGGTGGCGCTTATGCGCGTGCTCGTGCAGCACCCGGCCATTTTCATCCTGGATGAGGCCACCGCCAGCATTGACCCCTTCACCGAGTGGCAGATCCAGCAGGCGCTTGACCTTATCCTGCAGCAATCCACCAGTATACTGATTGCGCATAGATTATCAACCGTCAAGTCAGCAGACCGCATCATCGTGATGGAAAACGGCAGCATCATCGAAGAGGGCGACCACCGCCAGCTTCTCGCCGGTGGCGGGCATTACGCCACGCTCTACAATACCTACTTCCGCCACCAGTCGCTTGAGTACGTGGAGCAGGCGCGCGTAATCGCAACCGGCGGGGCAGACGCAGCTGTAGCATAATTTTCCCCTGGTCCATTGAATCCATAAAACAGAGGCTGGCACAAAGGCCAGCCTCTTATCTAACGATGCTTGTTGAATTTTATTTGAACTTGAACAGCGCCGTGTGCGTGGTGCCGTCGTTTAACTCAATGGTGAACAACTGGCAGGTGCCTGCCCAGGCTGCATCCGTTTGCCAGGTAAACTTGTATTTATCCTTGGTGGCATTGTAGGAGAGCGGAGGAGTGGCAAGCGAGACATATTTTTCGACCACGTTCTTATCGTAGGTGATCGGGCAGTACACCTTTTCCACTGTGGGTGTACCTGCTGCAAAGATGTCAAGCCCCTTGTCGCCAACCAGGCTAAACTTGACCGGGATCACGTTGCCGGCTATGGCGATGTTGAGGATGGGTTGATTGTCCACCTGGCCAAGGAACCCGCGGAAGTCATAGATCACGTTCACGACCACCGCGTCAACGGTCGAGTAACCGAGCCAATTGGTTGCCTGCACTTTTACTACCAGAGATTGAGGCGCAGTCAGGCCTGTCGCGTCAAAGGTGACCGTGCGGCCCGGGGTTTCAAATACTCCGTCTCCATCCAGGTCCCAGGCATAAGTCAGTGCGCCTTCGTTCAAATCCATCTTGCGCGCGGGAACCGTCAGCGTGGTTGTGCCGTTCTCCACAACCGAATACGGTCCATCAGCTTCAAAGTAAACCAGGTCGAGGCCGATGATGACAGGGTCATGATCAGAATAGCGGTAGGGATCTGCTGCATAGAGCAGGTCCTGGGCATCCTTTTTGAAGGACATGTCGTAATCGATCAGGTCGGGTTCATCCGCGTTGACGTGCCACACTTCTGTCCCGGTGACCTGGCTGACCATGGCACCGCTGATGGCGAAGTCCAGGTAGCCCATCTGTCCATCGAAGACGTACGAGTAGG
>CAYWVP010000233.1:0-2640 GCA_964461605.1 uncultured Anaerolinea sp. | reverse complement strand
TCGGATCCACCCGCAAACAGGTGAAACAGATGGTGTTCAGCGAAAGCCTGCTGCTTTCCGCGCTGGGCACGTCACTGGGGATCATGGTGGGGCTATTCCTGAGCTACTACCTGGTGAAAGCGCTCGTTTTCAGCGGGTTTGAGCTGAAGTTCTTCTTCCCGGGGTACGGCATCCTCACCGCATTGGGGGTGGGGTTGCTATTCGGAGTGCTGGCGGCGATGATCCCTGCGCGCCAGGCGGCGGCAACGCCCATCGTTGAAGCGCTTCGGTATGAGTAAAGTGAGCAGAGGGTAGAGAGTAGAAAGAGGTAGGGGCGCAACGTTGCTGCGCCCCCGTAATATTCAATTGTCATTGCGAGACCTGAAGTTTTTTTCAGGTCGAAGCAATCCCCCCTTTTATTATTGGGGATTGCTTCGTCACCAAGAACGTTCCTCGCAATGACAGAAACTCGTGTACCGATTCACTTTGTCCCCATATTTTGGTAATGAATCGCCCCCAAGACAATAATTTTGTGGTGATCCTTATGCCAATTTACAGTCCGTGCCGGCGGGCTTCCTCGCGGTAGGCGCAAAAGCCGCAGCTCTCGTTCGCCGGGGGAGGTTCAGGTTGTGATAGCACCTCCAGCACGCCGCGTAAAAACGTGAGGAATTTCGCTTCATCCTTGGGCAGCTCCTGCCAGGTCGCCTCTCCACCGTAGACGATGCGTTTATGATCCTCATCATGATCGATGTCCACGGGGTCAAGATACAGCAACCCCAGTCGGCTGACCGGTGAAAGCTGCAATGCACCGGATGCGGGATGTTCAAGGGCGTAGGCATAGGCGCTCAATTGCCGCCCGTAGAATGCGATATGCTGCCGGGAAGGCGTGGAGGTCTTAAAATCCATCACGGCGTAACTGCCGTCGTCAAAAGCCAGCACCGAATCGAAAGCACCCTTGATGTAACAGGACGCCGCGACACCCGGAAATTCGATCGGCGCACTGTTGACCCATTTGCCCTGCATGGCTACCCGGCCGGGCGGCAGCTCAGGGTCTATGGCTGAAGTGGGCTTGCCGGCGAACAGGTTTTTCATCAGGCTGTCGATGCGCGTGAACACCTTGGGGAAAGCCATCGCCGGGCGGTCGATGCCGCGCACCACCCGCAGGTAGAAGCAGCGCGGGCATTCATCCCAGGCGAAGGTGAGCATGGAAGGGCTGAGTTTATAGAGGGGCATTCTGACCTCGATTCAAGTTAAAAAAACACAATCAACCGGCTCACACAACCATCTGTTCGGTCACCTGCCACAGCCGCTGCCAGGTTTCACGCCTGTATGAATTAGCGTTGGATTTCACCTGCCGGTTGTGTTCATCCCAGTACCCGCCGGTCACCTGCCCCACTGCCGGGTCTGCCGCCAGGTACACGTAGGTGCGCGCCATCTCTTCAGGGGTGAGGGAGGCTTTCTTCTTTAACGCATAAAGCTTCTTGAGAAATACGGGCATGTTCCCCAGGCGGTCATCCGCGAGCGCCACGCTACCTACACGCACACAGTTCACATTCACACCGGTGCCCGACAGGCGCTCGGCAAGGTCGTAGGTGTACATCACCTGCGCCAGCTTGGAGTGGTAGTAGGCGTGCTGCGGGTTGTAATTGCGCTCCCCGTTCAGGTTGTCAAATTCAATGTCGAGCCCCGGATAGACTACCAATCCCTTTGACGCCACGGTTATGACGCGACTGGGCGCGCTGGCTTTGAGCATATCCAACAGCAGGTTGGTCAGCAGAAAGACTCCCACATGATTGGTGGCAAAGATGGTTTCGATGCCTTCCCCGGTGAGGAGTGGTTTTTTCAGCGTGAGGTCAAAGTTCGCCGCGTTATGGAGCAACACATCCAGCCGCGAATGCCCGCTGCGGAACTCCTCAGCAAAGCGGCGGATCGATGGCTGTGAGGACATGTCCACCTGCATCAACTCGACCTGTTCATTGCCCGTGCGCCCCTTTACCTCAGCCAGCGCCGCCGCACCGCGTTCAAGCGAGCGGCAGGCCATCACCACGTTCGCGCCTGTCTCCGCCAGCTGGATGGCCGCAGCTTTGCCGATGCCGGCATTAGCGCCGGTGATCACAACAGTCTTGCCGCTCATCTTGTAATTGCCTTCTGCCATGTTGAACCTCTCTACGATCAGTTGTCCAGGATGCCTTCGTTGACGTATGCAGTCAGTTCGCTGACGCTGTAATTGGTCAGCCCCAATTTTTCCACCGTGCGTCCGCGCCGCCAGTAATCAGTGCGGTGAACAATGCAGGCCAGGCGAATGATTGAATCCATCCCGCGCACACTGACGCCGAAGCGCTCTCCCAGCGAGGCGATCGGCACCAGGCTGCACGGCACATCCTCAAACAGGTAACGGTGGTTGAGCGTGGGGGGTGCCTTGATGCCATAGTAACCCTCCTGGTTGTGAATGGCCTCGTAAAGGTCCGCGCCTGTAGTGTCGTAAGCGAGCTTGAGCCAATCCATGGCATTGCGTGTTTTCAATCCCAGCGAAGAGCCCACGGTGACGCGTTCCCGGTCAAGCACCTCCAGCACACGCGCCACAGAAGGTGACACACCGTCGATGTAGAACTGATAATCCCCATGGGTGGTCTCGATCCAGCCGGCGTTGAGCAGGGTGAG
>CAYWVP010000232.1:0-2643 GCA_964461605.1 uncultured Anaerolinea sp. | reverse complement strand
GGTTGGAGCTGCTCACAAAGATTGACCGCCTCGCGCCCATCCCGTGCTTCTCCTACGACAATGATATCCGGGCGGTTTTTTAGATACGCCATCAATCCTTTTCGAACCATGCCATGATCATCAACAATCATCACCCGGGTGGGTGTTTGATCAATCATGAGTACCTCCTTGATTCCATGTCACCTGAACCATGGTTCCCTTAGCGGGGTGGGTGTCGACTGATAATTCTGCCCCAATGGCTTGAGCCCGCTCCTGCATGATCTCCAATCCAAGACCTTGATGCGACTTCTGAACAAAATCAAATCCGCGACCGTCATCCTTGATTGTCAGCCGTACTCCATAATTGTTTTCCTGGTTATTCACCGAAAGTTCTTCTTTGGTGTAGCGCAGGTGGATCGTTACGTGACCTGCTCTGGCATGTTTAACCACATTGTTAAGCGCTTCCTGGGCAATGCGGTATAAGGCAATGTGCACCTCAGGTGGAAGGGATGCCTTGCCTTCAACGGTCACATCCACGGGAATCCCCTCACGCCCGCTGGCGGCTTCACCCAACTGACGGAGCAGCTCTTCTAATTGGGTTTCCAACAAGGAAGCCGGACGGAGTTCCAGGAGAAGCGTGCGCATTTCAGCCAGCGCACCGCGGCTCAAGCCGCGCAACTCCTGCAGCAGCTCACGACCCTGGTGAGGATCTGATTCCCAGGCCGAAGGCACAGCCTCGGCGATCAGACTCGCTGAAAACAAGGTCTGGGTAACGGCATCGTGAAGCTCGCGTGCCAGGCGGCTGCGTTCTTCCGCCACAGCCACAGTTTGGGCTTTTTGGTACAACTGGGCATTATCAATGGCAATCGCTGCCTGGTTGGCAAACCCGACAAGTAGATCCAGATCATTTTGATCGAAATCAGCCGCTCCACCTAATTTATCGATGACCACAAGGGTGCCGCTGACCTGATCCTTGATCGTAAACGGAGCGATGGCAACATTTGTTATTGTCTTGAAAAAGGAGTTTACTTTTCCGGTATTGTGAGCACGCTGATCCTCAATAACATGGTTGGAAATTTCCGGCTTATTGTGGAGGGTGACCCATCCGGATAAACTTTGGTTCAGCGGAAACTTAATCCCAAGACTTCTTGAATACGTCCCATAACAGGCAAACACTTCATCAGCCTGTGCTTCCCAATCAACAAGGTTTAATACACCGCCTTCCGCCTGCAGCAGGCTGGTAGCCTGTTGAATAATTAAATTCAACAGCGCGTTAAGGTCCAAAGTACTCAGTATGGCTTTATTGGTCTCTTGAAGCGCTGCCAAATGGGCAATGCGTTTCTGCATATCAGTAAACAGCCTGGCATTTTCCAGAATTAAGCTTAAACTGCTGGTTAATGTGGTCAGGAGGTCAATATCAGATGAAGAAAAAGCATTTACTTTGTCCAGGTTTTGCAGGCTGATGATCCCGACAACCTGGTCCTGCAGCAGAATCGGCACTCCCAGCCAGGTTCTGGGTAATTCTGTTCCGGGAATAACCTTCATCTTTCCGGCCTCGACCAATTGAACAATCTCATCGCCGCTGACCATGAAAGGCTTTCCGGTCTGGACGATCTTTAAACGCGAGCTGTCAATGGGATACCATCCCTGGATTTGCAGATGCTGTCCACTTTCAATCGCGTAATGGTGGAAGACCTGGTTTGTAATGGGATCATATTGAGAGATCATAACGACTTGTGCGTTAAACGTGTTGCGCAGGCTGTCGCCCGTGAGGTCGTAAATTGCCTGCATATCCATCTTGGTAGAAAACTTTTCCTGCAGCTGACTGATCAGGGCTAATTGCGCAGATCGTTGATCCATCGCCAGGGAATACCACTTTGCGGCAGCTTTCCAGTCGGCCTGTCCCTCGGCTTCTTTGGCAAGTGTCTGAAAATCCGTTTGACGATCCAGGCTTTTTGAGTTTTCCGCCAGTGATGGTTCTCTTCTTATAGCCTGTTTATTGGGGGACATTACCCTCCTAAATACTGCGTTAATCGGGAGTATTTACCGGGTTAAATGATATTTATTCTCCAAACCTCATCGTCATTGTACATCGAAAATCCGGTTTTCCATTATCAGGGCAAACTCGAGTGGATTTGTATCCCTGACCATGCATCACCGTTCTGAACTTATACCGGTAAAACCGATTTAGGCGCATCACCAACTTTTACACGGCACCGTTACGGACGATTCGTTGGATGCGCCAATCCGTCAGCGTGACATCAGAGCGAACACACCCCAGCCCAGGTATTCGCGCGTGTAAGCGGCGTACCGTTCTGGTTCCGAGGTCAATTTTGCGCGAACGACTTCCGCGAGCTCGTCCTCGGGATTGGCTTCAAGCCACCGGCGCATGGTGAGCCATTGGGCCGCCTCGTACCTGTCCCAGCTGTCCTGGTCAGCCAGAACCATTTCCACGACGTCGTAGCCAAGGCGGCCGAAAGAAGCGAGAAGTTCCGGCAGCGTGAGAAAGTCGGAGATCGAGGCGGCATGACATTCCCTGGCAACCTCTTCCGTCGGCGGGATCTGCCGCCAGTAGGGTTCACCGATGAGGATGATCCCCCCGGTGCGCAGACTGCGCCTCAGAAGCTCGATGGTGCCGGCGACGCCACCGCCGATCCACGTGGC
>CAYWVP010000231.1:0-2687 GCA_964461605.1 uncultured Anaerolinea sp. | reverse complement strand
CAGTGTGCGCTCTAACGTTTCATCCTGCAATAACGAATACAAACTTTACCCCCCCAGGCTGCGCCCGCAGGTTATGATTTATACAGGTACTCGCTGCGGTACGGCGCCTTCTCCTCGATATCTCCCACATATTCCGGCAGGTTGTGATGCCCCAGTAACTGGCGGATGGACTGCACTTCACCGGTGTGGTACCAGTAATGGTAGATGACGCGCTGCATGGCCGAGCCGAGATTCTGTCCGACGACTTTGCCGCGGCGCAGCAGCTCTTCCTGCAGGTCGGCGCTGGTCAATTTCTCAAGGAAGGGCTGGGATAGTCTGGTTACCTCCAGCCACATATGCAGCACCTCCACCAGTGAAGGCGAGCTTTTTGGAGAACCGTAAGCGAACCTGGTATTCAGATCGGAAAACAGGACCTTGCGTTGGGCAAGATCGAGCCAGTACCTCTGCTCTTGCCAGGCCATGTGCCCCACCAGCCAGCTGATGCAATTCATTGGACCCAGGTGCTTTACTGCTTCGGTCGCAGACACCCCCTCCAGGCCGCGCAGCCATTCGCTGCGGGTGAAAAACAATTGAGCAACCAGTGGATGGATCATCTCCTGCCTCCTTGGGAATGATGCCCACATAAATTTGTTGACTCTCTCTTATGATACGACTTTTCAGGGTTAAAACAAAACAAGCCAGACTGAAGCTGGCCGGTTATGAAAGCGTGAAGATTTAAGCCAATATCTCGAACGAAGTGGTGATCTCCGCGGCTCCGCGCAGTGTAGACGCCACCGAGCAGTACTTCTCCTCAGAAAGCGCAATTGCCTGTGCCACATCTTTCTCATTCAACTTTTCCCCTTTGAGACGGTAGGTGAGATGGATCTTGCGGAAAGTCCACGGGGGTTCCTGCTCCTGCTCGCCCTCTGCGCTGATCTCGAGGGATTCGAGCCCAAGCCGTTTCTTGTGCAGGATATCCACCACATCCACCGCCGTGCAGGCAGCCAGTGCCACCAGCAGCAATTCGGAGGGTTTCATTCCCACCCCTTCGTCCACGGTGGACAACACCACCGAATGTTTGGTGGAATCTATTCCGACGAACTGTTTGCCGCCAATCCATTTGACTGTTGCTGAACTCATCAATCTCTCCTAGAACAAATCAGGCTTTATGAATGACCGCCAGCATCTCCGCAGCCAGTTTCCGGCGGGTTTCGCCATCCACTTCATCTGATAACAGGCACTGGTTGACTGTATCAGCCAGGTAGGCTTCGATAGTACCCTGCAACGCGGAGCGCGCCGCGGTCAATTGCTGCAGCACATCACTGCAATCAATATTCTCGCCGATCATGCGATTAATTCCTCTCAACTGCCCTTCCAGGCGGTTGAGGCGGTTCTGAATGGCACGTTTTTGTGCTTCAGTTTGCATTTATTCTCCATTCCTGCCACGCAGGATGAATGATCAACCTCAGGTGAAACCGCCCCGCCCTGATCCACAACTACCGGAAGTCGAAATTCCAGCGTCCGGTGCTTTCGCAGCAAAAAGGGAGAACTTCTTTTGGGTACTTTTTCCGGCGCAATTCGGGCAGACCGGTTTCTCATCCGCCTGATCAAAGCGCATCATCTTTTCAAATTCGCGCCCGCAATCAGCGCAATAAAATTCGTACAATGGCATGTGATTAACCTCCAATGTGTATACTCCCGGGGAGTATTTACATTGGAGTATACCATACCGTCTCATCACTGACCAGACCATTCCGGAAATTACTTCTTGACATTGAACAAATGTTCGTGTATTATTGTAGTACAAATGACCGATATATCGGTAGGAGGTTAACATGGCACGCAGACAATCCGGTCTCAGCGAGAGACACCGCAAGATCATGGAGTTCCTGACAAAATTCCAGACCAGCAACGGCTATCCCCCATCCATCAGGCAGATCGGGGACAGCATCAATGTGAAGTCCACCTCGCTGGTGGATTATTACCTCAACCAGCTGCAGGAGATGGGTTACATCGAACGTGAAAATCACATCTCGCGCAGTATCAGGGTACTTCAGCCATTGCAGCCAGGTTTCTCTGTCTCCGGCACGGTAACTGATGCGCTCAGGAACGCCGGGGCAGCGCTCGCCAATATGGTCACCATCCCGATAGCCGGTCGCATTGTAGCCAGTGCCCCCATCCCCGTTCCAGCATCCGACCTCAACTATTACGATGCCGAATCGAGCGTAGACATTGCCCGCAGCCTGCTCCCTTCGAAAGACATCACCGACCTGTTTGCCCTCGAAGTCAGCGGTGATTCGATGATCGACGCCATGGTTAACGACGGAGACATCGTGGTGATGAAAAAGGCCGATTCCGCCAATAACGGCGAGATGGTAGCGGTCTGGCTTGATGACAAGGATGAGACGACCTTGAAATACTTCTACAAGGAAGCCAACCGCATCCGCCTGCAGCCTGCCAATCCGAACATGGGGCCGATCTACGTTCAGAACCCGAAGAGCCTGCGCATCATGGGCAAAGTGGTCATGGTCATCCGCCAGATCAAGTCAGTCGCCGCGTAGCTGGAAGTGCTCAATCAAACAACAGGTTTGCCAGATTTAAACTAAAAACCAGGGTCAGCTTTCGCTTTCCCTGGTTTTTTAATTCCTTTTAGAGGAACTAGGCCAGTTCTACAACGCCACCAGCTTCTTCAAGCTTCTTCTTGGCAT
>CAYWVP010000230.1:0-2743 GCA_964461605.1 uncultured Anaerolinea sp. | reverse complement strand
GTACCCGGCGCAGGGTTCGCGTGACCTGGTTGACCTGGTGAGGCGGACGGTGAAATCAAAAGATGTGTCAGAGGACATGGGTTGGGGGCTTGACCATGGCAGCTGGTCAGTGCTGTGCCGGATGTACCCGGACGCCTCGATCCCCGTGGTGCAGTTGAGTTTGAACCGCGATCTGAAAACAAACGCGCATTACCTGCTGGGGCAGGAACTGCAGCCATTGAGGGAGGAGGGAATCCTTATCCTGGGCAGCGGGAATATGGTGCACAACCTGCGCCTGGCCACCTGGGTGGATGCCGGTTACGACTGGGCGATCCAGTACGACGCGGACCTGAAGGGTTGGATTCAAAGTGGAGACCACGACCCGGTGGTGCATTACGAACGGCATGGCGAACGCGCGCAGCTATCGGTCAATTCAGAGGAACACTACCTGCCATTGCTTTATACGTTAGGCGCGGGCATGCCCGGGGATGAAGTGAAGTTTTTCAACGAACGCGTCATCATGGGTGCCATCTCGATGCGCGGTTTCGTGCTGGGATAACCCTTCAGGCTGTTTTCAGGTCGCTCTGGTTATCAGCCCAGTCTCTTCATCCACAAAATAATTATCAATTTCACACAGGCGGCAGGATTTTTCCCACAAGCGGCGCGCCAGGTTTGAATTGCGTGATGCGCGGCTGGGAGGTTTTGGTCGGGAGTCCTTCCAATACAGGTTGTTGGAGATTTTGTTCAACGGCGCAAAGGCAAGATGCAGGATGGTGCGGGACGGCGCGTCGGCAGTGGTGCCGTGCGTCTTGCGTGACCTCCAAACCAGATTCGAAAGAAAGCCCCTGTCCTTCAGGCCAATCTCCGTGTTGACCAGGCCGGGGTCGACCGCCCAGGCGTGCAGATTGGCGAACGGAACGCGGCGGTTGAATTCCGCGCTGAAAAGCACCCGGCTCAGGTTGGAGGTGGCATAGGCGAAGATGCCCACATAAAAACGGGGGTTGTTCATGTTGACCGGGTTGAACATGGAGTGGTAATGGGACTCGGAACTCAGATTGAGGATGCGGCAATCCGGGGAAACCACAAGGGCGGGCAGAAGCAGATGAGTAAGCAGGAAAGGCGCGAGGTGATTCACCGCGAAGGTCAATTCGATGTCATCTTCGGTCATCTTTTTGGCACTGGAATAAAGCCCGGCATTGTTCACCAGTACATCCAGTTGAGCGATTCCGCGGGAGGATAACAGGCTCAACGCTTGTGCGGCCAGGGATCGTACCTGCTGCTGGCTGGCAAGGTCGGCGATGAGGAACTCCACCGCGGCACCGTGAACCGCCTGACGGATCGCTTCAGCAGCATGCCGGCAGCGGGCGGGGTCACGCCCGGCACCGATGACAAAGGCACCGTTACGGGCAAAATCAAGCGCCGCCTGGTAACCGATGCCGGAAGTGGCACCGGTAACAAGGACTGTTTTCATGGAGAATGAAGCCGGCAAGTTGCCCTCCGAAAGGATGAATTGACACACTCCTGTATAATATCTCTATAATTTTCCCATAGAATCCTTGTAAGCAGGAGCCGAAATGAATCCACAAAGCAAGACCGTCCGTTTCACCATGTTCGCGTTGCTCTATTTTACGCAGGGGACGATCCTGGGTTATTTTGCATCTTTGAATGCTTTGTATATGCTGGATAACGGGCTGGATATGGCAGATGTGGGCATCTTTTCCACCATCGCCCTGATCCCCTTTATCATCAAGATCCTGTTCGGCATTCTGAGCGACCGCTATAACCTGCTGGGACTGGGGCACCGCAAACCATACATCTTTATCGGGCTGCTGGTGCAGTTCGCCTGCCTGATCGCGGTGGCCAACATCAACCCCGGTAAAAGCTACTGGTTGTACGTTGCGATTGCTTTCATGCTGCAGCTGGGCATGGCGTTCTACGATACCTGCACGGACGGGCTGGCGCTGGACATCACACCGGAATCGGAAAAGGGCATCCTGCAGGGCTTCATGGTGGGCGGCCGGTCGGTGGGCGTGATCGTGGCGGCCTCGGTGGCTGGTGTGATCGCGCAGCATCTCTCCTGGCCGGCGGTGTTCTACTTCCTGGCCGCGCTGACGCTGATCCCGCTGCCGTTCCTGTTCTTCATCCGCGAGATGCAGCGTGCGCCGGAAATGCGCTTTAACTGGAAAGCGTTTGAGGCTTTCAAGAATATAAAAGTGCTGGCTGTGGCAGCGGTGGGGTTGATCGTCTTCCTGGTCATCGTGGGTGCCAACCAGATCGTCAACCCGTCGTTTGACGCGCGCCTGGGCATCGACCTGAGCACGGCGGGGCTGATCACCACTGTGTGGGGGATCGGTTGTATCGCCGGCGCGCTGGCGGGCGGCAGAGTGATGGATAAACTGGGCAATCAAAAAGCGCTGTGGCTCTCGATCCTGCTGGTGATCCCGGCGATGGGGCTGCTGGCGGCGACCACATCGAAACCGATGATGTGGGCGGTGGCGGTGTTCTTCGGCATCGCTTACGGGCTCTCGCAGGCGATCTACTTCGCGCTGGCGATGAAGTACACCCAGCCGGCGATCGCGGCATCGATGTACTCGATCCTGATGGCGGTGACGAACATCGGGCAGGGCATCGGGCTGGGGTTGAGCGGCGGTCTGGCAAAATCCGCCGGCTACCCGATCACCTTCCTGGTCTTCGGTGCGCTCATGCTGCTGGTCATCCCGTTCCTGCCGGTTATATTTGGAAAGCGGACCGCGCGGTAAGAGAC
>CAYWVP010000229.1:0-2755 GCA_964461605.1 uncultured Anaerolinea sp. | reverse complement strand
CCCTGCACCAGAGCGGTTTCGCCAACAGCGTATCACCGATGGGAACGGCGATCAATGAGGATCAGCTGCGTTATTTAAAGAAATACACCCGGCGGATTGTGCTGGCGCTCGACGCGGATACAGCCGGAGAAAAAGCCACTTTGCGCGGGGTGGAAATTGCCCGGCAGGCGCTGGACCATGAGACCGAACTCACTTATGATCCCCGCGGTCTATTAAAACACGAAGCCAGGCTGCAGGCGGATGTGCGTGTTACGACATTGCCCGAAGGAAAGGACCCGGATGATGTGGTGCTGCAAGACGCGCAAGCCTGGCAAAAAATTGTGGACGGTGCCAAACCGATCGTTGTGCACGTGATGGAATCCCTGGCGGTCGGGCAGGACCTGGAAGATGCCAAGGTGCGGTCATCCATCGCCTCGCAGATCATTCCTTTGATCGAGGATGTGCCCTCGGCTGTGGAACGTGATACGTACCGCCAGCAGCTGGCAAGGCTGTTGAAGGTGGATGAACGATCTCTGATGGGCAGTCAGCGGGTGAGCGGCCGGTCAAAACGGCCTGCCATACGGACAGGTAATGGGAATGCACCTGCTCAGATCCAGGTGGAAGTGAAGACCATTGACAATCGCAGCCTCCAGCTGGAAAAACACTGCCTGGCGCTGCTGTTGCAAAATACGGAACGCCTGTTTGAGCTTGAACGCGCTTTAAAAATGGCTGGCCTGATACGCTTCGCCGATGCTGACTTCGAAGATTCGCAGAACAACGAACTGGCGAAACTGCTGTTGAAAGGTTCGCGGCAGGACGAACTCGATATCCTCGATTTCGTAAAAGAAGAGGCTTCGGATGAACTCACCGAACGCTTACGCGAAGTCACCGTGGACATCCGGATCGATGAGCGGGACCCGGAGAGGCTGATCAACGAGTTATATCGAACATTGATCTCGTTACGCCTTATCCGCATTAACCAGGCTTTGAATCAGCTGCGCTTCCTGCAGGAAGACGAACAAACCGACCTGACTGACGATGCATTGCAGTCAATGGTCATGGAAAACATGCTGACGCGCGGAAAATTGGACCAGGCGCTGAACCGGCTTCCCAACAGACGTTAGAAAATCACTTTATGGTATAGTTAACCCATGTTATCCGACCCTGAGGACCAAGGGGATTCCACATTGATGCAAGGAAAATCACCTGCAACCAATAAATCTAAACCGGTGGGGAAAAAAGCCGCGAAGGCGGTGAAAAAAGTTGCCAGCAACTCCGTTCAGAAGAAAACGATCAAGAACAAAACTGCCGGAAAGATGGTGGATACAAACGGGGTGATGCCTGCCAACAATGCGGTAACGGATAATGAAGGCAACATTCAGGATGGCGACGAGAATAACCAGTTGAATAATGGCGCTGAATGGGGGGAAGTGGTTGTCGAAGATCCGCTGGAATTGCTGGAAGATCCCTCGATCGCCCTTGAGCTGAC
This sequence comes from uncultured Anaerolinea sp., assembly GCA_964461605.1. Lineage (GTDB taxonomy): Bacteria > Chloroflexota > Anaerolineae > Anaerolineales > Anaerolineaceae > UBA6107. Next base: position 1,287 of record CAYWVP010000229.1, on the reverse strand, counting down.
TGAGGATCCGGTTCGTTTGTATCTGAAAGAGATCGGTCAGATCAACCTGCTGGACGCGGATTCTGAATTCAGGTTGGCAGCCCGAATTGAGGCGGGAGTACGGGTGGTGAACCTGTGTAAACACATCCAACCTCTACATGGTGAGGATGGCCATCTTCAGGCGCTTTACTCGGCAATTTTGACCGACCTGGTTACTGCGTGGAACCGGCTGCGCGAAGACGCAGAACGTATCGGCCAGGAGGATTATCCTGACCTGAGCTTGACACTGGCTGAAGCCCAGTTACTGCGCCAATCCTGGCAATCAGACGAACCTTCATACTTGCGCAATTACCTCGATAACGGGTTGTGGGGAAAGGACGCGATCTGGGAGGAACTGGTCCGGCATGCATTTTCTTTCTTCCTGTGTCTTTACCTGCTGCCGGAGAAGATCTCACAACCGCTTTTCCATTACCTGTTGAAGACAGATTCGCTTCCAACCGTCGCATGGCTGAAACGCCGCCTGCCGGACGAGTCAGAGCTGCGTAAAGAGATCGCAGACCTGTTCCTGCGGTCAGAGGAAGCCAACCAGACGTTGATCCGCGCCAACCTGCGCCTGGTGGTGAGCATCGCCAAGCGCTACCTGGGAAGGGGTATCTCCTTCCTTGACCTGATCCAGGAAGGCAACCTGGGTCTACTGCGGGCAGTATCCAAATTTGATTCCACGCGTGGATTCAAGTTCAGCACTTACGCCACCTGGTGGATTCGGCAATCGATCAGCCGTTATATCGCGGAACACGCCCGTACCATCCGCATTCCCGTGCACCTGTTTGAAGCCATCACGCGCATCCTGAGGGTGCAGCGCAACCTGGTGCAGGAGCTGGGCAGGGAACCGACGCTCGAGGAGCTGGCGCTGCACTCCGACCTGATGTCAACCGAGGATACGGACGCGATCAAGCGGGCCAGGACAACCAACCAGCCCATGGACGGCGAGCTGCAACGGCGCTGGTCATGGGCAACGATGAAAGTTCAGCGCATCCTGCAATCGGCGGAAGAGCCGATCTCACTGGAGCGGCCGGTGGGGGATGAAGAAAGCAGCCAGCTCGGTGATTTCATTGAGGATGATGAGGCACTGGAACCGATGGACGCGGCGGCGCGGGAGATGCTGCGTGAGCAGGTGCAGAACGCGCTGGCGGCACTTTCAGAGCGTGAACGGCAGGTGTTGGAATTGCGCTTTGGATTGATCGACGGAAAAGATCACACGCTTGAAGAGGTGAGCCGGTATTTTAACGTCACCCGCGAGCGCATCCG
>CAYWVP010000228.1:0-2779 GCA_964461605.1 uncultured Anaerolinea sp. | reverse complement strand
CCATCCCTGGTTCTCGCCACTCCCTAAACATCGTCGTACAATTTATCACCTCGTGGACGCACTCCAGAGAACGCGTTACTTTTAGATTGAGCGTCAGGAGGTCTTCCATGACAGGTGAACTTCCGAAATTCAAAGTGCTGGGCGAGAAGCTCTTCCTCGTACTCTTCTTCGCGCTGGCTGGCACGCTGATCATCGTGGTCTTCTCTCCATGGAATCCGCTTCTCAAACCGAAGGCGGATTACCTGGGACGCCTGGCCGCCATCGCTTTCTTTGCCATGCTCTACATGCTCACGCGCAAGACACCGGCGTTGGCAAAGTATCACCAGGTTGTCTTGGGTCTGCTGGTGCTCGCCACGGCGGTCACGCTGGATTGGGTGTTCGGGATTCACCTGATCAAGCAACTGGGTTTACAGGCCAATTCTCCCGCCAATATCGCGCTCGTCAAATTGAACGAATTTGTGGTGGTGGCAGCGGTGATCGTCGCCTTCACCCTTGCCTCCGGCAAGCAGTTGTCGGAGATCTACCTGCACAAGGGCAGATTAAAACCCGGGCTGATCATCGGAGGGATATGTTTCCTGGTGTTTGTTGCCGGTGGTATTCCCCTATCGACCCTCTGGTTCCAGGGCAGGGGTCTCTCGCTGGCGAGGGTTGTACCCTGGATCCCCTGGGTATTGATCTTCGTCTTCGCCAACAGCGCCCTCGAAGAGCTCATGTTCCGCGGGTTGTTCCTGCGCAAGCTGGAGCCATTCCTCGGTAAATTTCCCGCGAACCTGACCATCGCGTTGGTGTTCACCCTGATCCACTATGGGGTCACCTATACCGCGGATCAGTTTACCTTTCTGCTCATTCTTTTCCCGCTGGCGCTGCTGCTGGGTTACCTGGCGCAAAAGACCGACGCGCTGTGGGCTTCCATCCTTTTGCACGCGGGGATGGACATCCCGGTGATACTGGGGATATTATCAAATTTGTAAAATTTTCTGTAAAGGAAAGAGGGGCGTGTCGATATTGCGTGTAGATAAATAACTCACGCCACCCACAGGAAGTAAACCCCGACAAGGATCAGCAGAACTCCGCCAACCTTGTTGATCAGGTCGTTCCAGCGCCCGAATGCGCGCAGGTTCTTGAGGACGCCGGCGAAGGTGCCCGCCAGCACCACCGGCACCGCGCAGCCCAGTGCGTACAAAAAGAGCAGGGCAGCGCCGTACGCCACGCCGGATTGCTGTGCCATGACATAGGTGAGAATGACCGCCAGCACGGGGGTGGCGCATTGTGACACCACCAGGCCTGAAACCAGCCCCAACAAAAAAGCCCCCGGCAGCCCGCGCGCTTTCACCTTCTCGCGCATCTCTTCCATCCAAACCGGTACGCTGAAGCGCAGCACCCCGATCATTTGCAGTCCAATAATGAAGCACACCGCCGCCACGATGTAGTACCACACCCGTGTGCCGCCGCCGAGCAGGCCGCCCACCAGTGCCGCGATCACGCCCAACAGCGTGAAGGTGACCGCCATGCCGATCGAGAAGACCAGCGAGATCCAGAAAGCGCGCCGGCGCGGCAGGTCTTTGGAGCCGCCGATGTAACCCACGATGAGCGGGATCATGGCGATATTGCAGGGGCCTACGCCGGTGAGCAGCCCGCCCAGGAATACCAGCAGATAACCGGCGATGGAGGAAGGTTGCAGCAGGGAGGGATCGATGGTTATGGCGTACCTCCCGCCAGGGCACTCAACTCCGTGCGCAGATCCTCTGGGCTGATCTCACCCACGATCACCTTTTCCATACCGCCGGCATCCACCAGCAGCAGGGTGGGGGCGGTTTGCACACCGACCTGTTCCACCAGGGTGCGTTCACGCATATCCGTCACATCAGCGTCCAACAGAACCAGGCTGTTTTTGAATTCGGGGTAGACCTCGTCCAGGGCAGATTGCACCTGCTCGCAGGAGCTGCAGTCCGGCGAGTGGAAGAACACGACTACCGGCTTTCCGGCGCTGCGTTGTTCCGCCAGCCGCGCGGCAGCCGGCTCACTGTTCAACCAGTTGCGCGTTTTTGCCGCGTCTTTGAGCACTGCGATCAGCGCCACGAATGCGATCACCCCCAGCACGATCAGCCAGGAGCGTAGTTTCTTGCGTTTTTCCACATTCATATAATCTTCTGCCATTGAACTCTCTTGTTTACCGGTAATGAGGAATATTTTAACCGATATTTGCGGGTATTGACCGAACGGGGCAGTCGGGGTCCATCTGTAAAGGCGGAAACCAACTGAATGAACCTTAAAAAAATCAAAAAGTAGTTGACTTTCAATAAAAACTTCTGTAAAATATTACTATTCAGATAATATTTGTCTTATTAGTATTGGGTTCTGTAAGAGAGGAGTCAGAATGAGCAGCACAATGAAAAGAAGGATCGGGGGGATCGGGAAAGCCCTGAATTTTATGGGAATTATTCTACTGGCCACCGGCTTCCTGTTCACATCGGTGAATCAACCTGTTGCGGCAGATAATGAAGATAAAGTAACCATCTGCCACGCCGCCGGTCAGGAGGGAACACTACAATATGTGACCCTCACAATCTCATGGAACGCAGCATTCGGTCAAGCTGGTCACTTCTATGAAAATGGCACACCGCGAGCCGGTCATGAGCATGACTACCTTGGAGCGTGCCGTGTGGAAGCAACCTCCACCCCCACCAACACAGCCGTCCCACCCACGAACACACCCACCAACACCCCTACCAACACGGCTGTTCCACCCACCAACACGCCGACCAATACTCCTACCAAA
>CAYWVP010000227.1:0-2807 GCA_964461605.1 uncultured Anaerolinea sp. | reverse complement strand
TACATGAAGAGCAACGTTCGTGAAGATGATGTCCAGATGGTTGGCGAGAATCCCATCATGATCCGCGTCATTAGACCCAGCAGAAGAATTCCAGCTGCCATTAATCCACGGCGTTGACCGGAGAAAGCTGCGAACACCAGTATCACGATCATTCCCATCAGGATGGTTGTGACCAGAAATGGAACATAACTGCTGATCTTTGTGAAGTTTTCCAGTGTGATGAAGCCGTTCTCAGTGATCTTTGTTTGCAGGTTTTGCAGATAGGGGAAATAACCTCCATCCAGCCGGTTCAATGAACCAAAGAACAGTACACCGATAAATGGAACCAGCGCGTATACCCTGTGAAAAATGGACTGATAGCGGACATAGATCACCACCACCAGTAATAAGCAGAGCAGAAGCAGGCTCAAATTGGGGCGAAGGATGAAACGTTCCAGGGTGGAAGAAATTCCCAGCTCCAATTTTTCGATCAGTGAAAGTTGCTCGAAGTTGATGAAGTCCTTGATCTCCACCGTCCTTCTGACGCTATTCCCTGGCGCGGTCAACAGGAAAACGAAGCTCCCGATCGAAAATAGGAATCCCGCAGGAATGAACCAGATAAATCGCTTTTGTTGAATCATTTGTTCGAAAGCGACCAGAAAAACCACAACCAGTACGACGCACATTTGTTCCTGGTTGGCACCAAACAGCAGTGCAGGAATCGCGGTGAGGTATTCGAGCAGGGTGATCTTCTCCCGGCAAAGGGCTTTTTTTGCTACCAGTATGGCATACAGTCCTAAGGTCAACACCCACAGGTAATTCACACTTGTGGTGACCCAGCCCGCTGAGCGCATATCCAGGAACGGGTACACAAGAAGTAAAAATGCGATGAACCAGTTCAAACGGCTGGAAGGGCGCGCCGTGGTGAGCCTGGAGATCAGGTATCCCAGCAGGGCAAAAATAGCCGGATTGAGTACACGCCACACAATGTGAGGGAAGGTACCCAGCATACCGCGCACTGTCGCCAGGATGATCAGCCTGGAACTCCAGTTCGTATAGGTTTTTGCCAGGTAAGGCAGCAGGGCGGATTTTTCGGTCATGCGCGTGTAGTAGCGGTCATCCATCAGTTGCATTGGCAGGAACAGATGCAACCCGAGCATGAGCACAAATAGCACAAGGAAAGGGAAGTACGGACTTTCAACCAGTGTATGGAAGGCACGGATTATCGTTTTCATGGCTGCCCGCTGATCTCACTACCTGTGTCGATGAAATAATGGTGATCATTGTTACGGTAATCCAGGTAGACGCGGTATGTGCTTTGTTCCAGGTTTAGCTTGTCGCGGTTGATCTTGGCGAGGAACCCGCTGTGAGAATAATCCAGGTCGTCAGGAAAGACCTGATCCAGATCTTCATTGATTGCGAGCGTGGTCGGAATTTCTAAGAATTCTCCGCTAAGACGATCCTGCAACACAACATCCAGATCGTATTTAACCGGAAGCTCTCCTTCGATCAATGCCCAACCGGTCAGAGTGATGTGGTGTGAGCCGTATTGGGCTGGTTCCAGTGACCATTGAACCGGGTGTTCTGCAGAAACCTGAATTGGATGAAATGATTGGACCTGGTTAAGGTCTATAACCATGATGGCGGTGAAAAGCAGGATCGCCAGCAGGCAGCCGGTGCTTAAAAAAATAATGGCTTTTTGACTGGTTGGCTCGGCAGACATGGATGGATCTCTCCAGGGTAGGAACACAATTAGTATGGATAGCAATGATTATAATTGGATTATCGTGATTGTTGCGCTCCATGACCTGTAATAAATGGTTCACAATCCCGAAAAATCTGATTCCAATCCATGTATAATCTGCATATGCGGTTGATCCTGTCCCTCATTTTTTTCGGGTTATCCCTCTCATCCTGCAGCTTTTTCGCGCGTACACCTCAGGAATTGATCATTACCCCTGTGATACTGGAGACGCCCACCACCGCTCCATCCCCCTCCGATACCCCGTGCACAAAAATCGCGCTGGTCATCACTGATGGCGTGAATTCAGAGATCTACACGGTCTGTCCCGATGGCAGTCTGATGACCAACCTGACCGATGTAGTTGCCAGCGACACCGACCCCGCATGGTCGCCGGATGGCAAACGCATCGCCTTCACCAGCAGCCGTGACGGCAGCAGCCAGATCTATGTGATGGACGCGGATGGCAAATACCCTATGGAATTGACCTCAGATTACGTCAACGACAAACCTGTCTGGCTGCCGGATGGGGAACGGATTGCTTTCCGCACATATGATGGTATTGACCAGTGGTGGTGGCGTATCGTTGATCTCACTTCTTTTGAGATCACAGAATATTCCCCGCCATCTTATGACCCTTTTTTCCAGACCCCTGCCTGGTCGCCGGACGGTTCCCAGCTGGCGTATATGTCGCTGGTCGAACAGCAGGAGCGCAACGATGGCTCCAGCCAGCTGCACGTGAAGGTGCTGCCCAACCGCAGTGACACCGCGCTCACCAGTGATGTTTGGGCGAACGTGAACCCGGTCTGGTCACCGGATGGTGAAAGGCTCGCTTTCTTTTCCGAGCGCGACGGCACATACAACCTGTTTGCTCTTTATGTGATCAATGTGGATGGTTCGGGGTTAGAACGGATAACCCCTCCACTTTACACAGCGCAGGCATCCGTATCCTGGTCGCCGGATGGTAAATGGGTGGTGGTGGGCGGAAATGTGTACCCGCACAACGACGTCCAGATCATCAACCTGGCGTCAAAAGAAGCCCTTGATTTCCTCGAACTCACAACGGGTTTATGGGTTTCTGATCCTG
>CAYWVP010000226.1:0-2815 GCA_964461605.1 uncultured Anaerolinea sp. | reverse complement strand
TGAGAGAGAGCTCACCCTCTCGATTTCCAACCATCTATTGAGGAGGACGAATGGCAACCCGATTAATCGCACCAAGTATGGGTGAAGGTATTGAAGAACTGACCATTGTGGGTTGGCTGAAAAAAGAAGGCGAGACTGTAAATGAGTTGGAAGTCCTCGTAGAAGTTGAAACTGACAAGGTTTCCGCTGAGATCCCCAGCCCGGCAAGCGGGACGCTGCTGAAGATCATTGCGGAAAGAGATGCCGTAGTCAAGGTTGGATCAACAATGGCATGGATCGGCGAACCCGGGGAGGAAATCCCCACCGGCGCGGCGAAAGCGAAGGATACCCCGCCGGTCAGGGAGACCCCGCCAGACAGAGAGAAAAAGCCCGCAGAGCCCATCAGAGAACCGGCTGCGTCCCCTGCGAAGCAGGCGGCAGAATATAAGGGGCATGTTTCCCCGCTGGTAAGGCAGATGGCGGAAAAGAACCAGGTGGACCTAAACCTGGTGCAAGGCACGGGGCAGGATGGGCGCATCACTAAAGAGGATATGCTTAATTATCTTGAGGCGAAGAAAACTGCCAGCGCTGAGGCAACTCCGCCTCCGGCGGCAACGCCAATGGAAAGCAAGCCCGGTTCACAGGTATTGTCTTCAGGCAGCTTGATCCCCCACACCTCGGTGCGCAGGCAGATCGCGGAACGGATGGTGAATTCGCAGCACACCTCGCCTCATGTACTAACGGTCATGGAAGCTGACCTCAGCAGGGTGGTGGCGCACCGCGCTGCAAATAAGGAATCCTTCGCCGACCAGGGCGCCAACCTGACGCTCACCGCGTACTTCTGCGCGGCGATTGTCAGCGCGTTGAAGGCGAACCCGCAGGTAAATTCCGCCTGGACTGACGATGGCATACAGGTATATAACGTGATCAACCTGGGGGTGGCGACCGCGCTGGGCAAGGATGGTCTCATCGTCCCGGTCATCAAAGACGCGGGTTCTCTTTCGTTGCTGGGATTGGCAAAGAGCATCAATGACCTTTCCAGCCGCGCCCGAGCCAAAAAGCTGCAGCCGGACGAGGTGAAGGGCGGCACCTTCACGCTGACCAACCATGGTTCCGCAGGCTCGCTCTTTGCCTCCCCGATTATTTTCCAGCCCCAGGCGGGCATTTTGGGCACAGGCGTGATGCAGAAGCGGGCAGTGGTCATCTCTGATGGATCGGGGAATGATTCCATTGCCATCCGCCCGATGGTCTATCTTTCGTTTGTGTTCGACCATCGCATCCTCGATGGCGAGAGCGCGGACAACTTCTTAATGGCGGTTAAAAATGCCCTGGATAACTGGGTTTAGTCCTCCGATCAAGTGTGAGAGAACGACGCGCGGATCGATTGCTTCTATCACGATCTTGCACGCCTGAAAGATTTATGAGGTCATAATGAACGAATTCGATGTGGTCATCATTGGCGCAGGACCTGGTGGTTATGTGGCAGCGATCCGCGCTTCACAATTGGGGTTGAAGACCGCCATCATTGAAAGGGAATGGTTGGGTGGGGTGTGTTTGAATATCGGCTGCATCCCATCAAAGGCTTTGTTAAAAAACGCAGAAGTAGCGTACTTGCTGCGGGAGCGGGGCAAAGATTTCGGGTTTTCTTTCGACAACCTTAAGTTGGATTTCTCTTCAGCGGTAAAACGCAGCCGCCAGGTTTCAGACCGATTGACCCGCGGCGTTGGTTTCCTGCTGAAGAAGCATAACGTCCAGGTCTTCATGGGTTCTGCCATGGTGAAGGCCAGAGACGAGGTGCTCATTAAAGGCAGTGATGATACGGAGCAAACCCTGAAGGCTAAGAACATCATCATCGCCACCGGCAGTAAAGTCGCATCACTTCCCGGTGTACCCATCGACGGCGAGAAAGTGCTCTCCTACCGCGAAGCCATCCTGCAGGAGAAACTGCCTAAATCGGTGGTGATCATAGGCGCTGGCGCCATAGGGCTGGAATTCGCCACCATCTGGCGCTCTTACGGCAGTGAAGTGACCCTGGTTGAAATGCTGCCGCGCATCGCACCGTTGGAGGATGAGGATGTGAGCAAGGAGGTGCAAAAGGCTTTTACCAAACGCGGGATCGTGTGTTTACCCGGAACGAAGGTGCAAAAGATCGAACCCGCCAGGGACGGGGTGAAGGTTACGATGACATCCGATGAGGGTGAGCAAATACTGGAGGCAGAACAGGCGCTCATGGCGATCGGGTTTAAGCCCAATAGCCTGGACCTGGGACTCGAGGAGATCGGTGTCGCATTGACCGAACGCAAGCACATCAACGTCGACAACCGCATGGCCACCAATATCCAGGGTATTTGGGCGATCGGCGACGTGACCGGAAAATCCCTTCTGGCGCATACCGCGATGGCACAGGGAATTCTGTGCGCCGAGGTCATTGCCGGGAAGCAGGTACAACCAATCGACTATGTGATGATTCCGCGAGCCACTTACTGTCATCCGCAGGTCGCTTCTTTCGGTTACACTGAAGCCCAGGCACGTGAAATGGGACTGGCGGTCAGGATCGGCAAATTCCCATTGCAGGCGAATGGCAAAGCCCTCGGTCTGGGTGAATCCGCTGGATTCGTGAAGATCATCGTGGATGAGGAATATGGCGAGATTCTCGGTGCGCACATGGTAGGCGCTGAGGTGACAGAACTTTTGCCGGAGTTAACCCTGGCGCAGAATAATGAATTGACCATAGAGGAAGTAATGCGCAATATCCACGCCCATCCCACCCTGAGCGAAGCAGTGATGGAAGCAGCAGAAAACTCTGTGGGAATGTCGATTCACATTTAGTTGTTTT
>CAYWVP010000225.1:0-2821 GCA_964461605.1 uncultured Anaerolinea sp. | reverse complement strand
ACCGGTCAAAAAGTAACCGTGGGTCCCCCGTTCTATAAAAGCGCCACCGGTCCGCTTTTTGCCCTCCTGCTCCTCCTGATGGGTGTGGTACCGCTCACGATGTGGGGGACATCGACCGCCAGGAGCCTGGGTATAAGTGTGTGGAAACTCGCCCTGATCGCCCTGGCTGCGCCTGTCATCGCGCTGATCCTTGGCGTCTCCCGGTGGATCGCCCTGCTCACCATCTGGCTGATCTTCTTCGCCATCATCGCCACACTGTTTGACACAATAAATTCCATCCGGCTGCGCTCCCGGATCCACAAGGAATCAACCTGGAAGGCTCTTAACAACCTGGTGAGACATAACCGCCGGCGCTATGGCGGGTACCTGATCCACCTGGGTGTCGCCTTGATGGGGCTCGGCATCATCGGTATCGAGATGTTCCAGACCACCACCCAGGGCATGGTCGCTGAGGGTGAGTCGCTCAGCCTTTCCGGCTACACATTCACCTACGAAAAACTGAGCGTGACTGACACGCCGGATGGCCGCAATGTGGCGACAGCTTCCGTCCTCATCAGCCGCGGCGGAAAAGAATTAGAGCGTGTATACCCGGGCAGTGATTATTATTACGCCTCACAGCAATCCGTCACCAAACCGGGTGTGCGCAGCACTTTGGGTGAAGACCTTTACATCATCCTGGTGGATTGGCTGGAGATCACTTCAGAAGGCGCGACCTTTAAAGTCTTCCGGAATCCGCTCATAAACTGGCTCTGGATCGGCTCAGCCATCCTGATGCTGGGCACGCTGGTGGCATTGTGGCCGGGGCGTGAAGGCAGGAACGCAACGCACGCAGTAAAGGAAGACGCATGAATCAGTTAAAATGGGTCGCTCTTGCGCTGGTTGTGATCATGATCCTCATCCCCCTCTCAACCGCCGGTGCGCAGGATAACAGCCCGATCACGGATGATGAGGTGAACGCACTGGCTGAGGAGCTCTACTGCCCGGTGTGCGAGAACGTGCCCCTTGACGTGTGTCCGACCAAGGCCTGTGCGCAATGGCGCGACCTGATCCGTGAAAAGATGGAACTCGGTTGGAGCGAAAAACAGATCAAGGAATTCTTTGCGGAGCAGTATGGTGCACAGGTGCTGGCGGTTCCGCCGCGCGAGGGGTTCAACTGGCTGATCTACGTGTTGCCGCCGCTGGTTGTGATAATTGGCATCGTGATTGTGGCGCGAACGGTCGGCAAGCCCAGGAAGACCATTGCCGGTGCTCCCGTTGTTGAGCAGCCCGCAGTACCAGCAGCACAAGAGGAAATCCTCGACGAGATCGAGAAGGATCTGCGGAGGGAAGCATGACCACAACCAATACTCCGGAAACGAACCGGGCAAAAAAACGCTTTCCGGTTGCCGTCGCGGTGATCGCCGGGGCAGTCCTCATCGGGCTTATCGTGCTCTTCGCGCTGCAGATGAAGAACGCCAAGCAGGACACCCTGGAGATCGGCAGCGAAATACCGGATTTCACGGTGACAACCTTCAGTGGTGAAACCTACCAGAAATCGCAACTTGCCGGAAAGATCATCCTGTTAAACTTCTGGTCCTCCTGGTGTTCGACCTGCGATGAAGAAGGGGCGGTGCTGGAAGAGGTCTGGCAGGAAGTAAAAGAGGATGGTGAGATCGTTTTCATCGGTGTCAACTACGTGGACACTGAGAAGGATTCACTCGCTTTCCTAGAGAAGTACGGCATCACCTTCCCCAACGGACCGGATATGGGCTCGCGCATTTCGCGCATGTTCAAGGTTGAGGCGGTGCCAGAAACCTACATCATTGGCCGTGATGGCCGGCTTGCCGCCATCATGATCGGCGCTTTCCAGTCCGCGGAAGAGATCCACGCCGCCCTGGATATGGCGGATTAGGAGAGAAGAACGAACATGATCCTTTACGCCCTCATTTTTATTTTCATTATCCTGGTGCTGGTCATCGTCTTTGTGACGCGCCCGCTGTTCCTCACCCCAGTGGAAACAGAACAGCCCGCAACTCAGGATGACAGCGCGCGGAAACAGGCGGAATACGAAGCGATTTTGGGTCATATCCGGGAACTGGATTTTGATTTCAACCTGGGCAAACTGACCCCTGAGGAACACGAAGAGCAACGCAGCCAGTTCCTAAGCCAGGCAGCGGAATTGCGCCGCGAGTTTCAGACGGAAAACACGCCCTCGCAAGCCTGAGCTCGAAAACCATCCCACATACCCATTATGATCAAAGCAGTCAATCTCACCAAGTCATTCGGCAGCCGCAAAGTGTTGCGCGGTCTCTCGCTGAACATCGAACCGGGTGAGATCGTCTCGCTCATAGGCATGAACGGCGCCGGCAAGACCACCCTGGTGCGCATCCTGGCGGACCTCACCAGGGCAGACATCGGCATTATTCACTCTGATTCCCTCACCTCGCGCAGCGACCCCATCGCCTACCGCCGGCAGATCGGTGTGGTGCTGCACGCGCCCATGCTTTACGGCAACCTGAGCGCACGTGAAAACCTGCGCTTTTTCAGCCGGCTCTACCAGGTGGAACGACCCGAAAACCGCATCGACCAGGTGCTGGAAACGGTAAGCCTTCTTCCGCGTGCCAACGACATGGTGCGCACTTATTCCCGCGGCATGCAGCAGCGCTTATCCATCGCGCGCGCCCTCCTTCACGACCCTGCTTTCCTGTTGATGGACGAACCCTACACCGGTCTGGACCAGGATTCCTCTGTGATCCTGGAATCCCTGATGATGGACGCGGCGGCCAGTGGAAAAATGGTGCTGCTGGCGACGCATGACCTCGATAAAGCCTGCCGTTCCAGC
>CAYWVP010000224.1:1589-2861 GCA_964461605.1 uncultured Anaerolinea sp. | reverse complement strand
CGCAGCATGAATTGAAAAGCCGCCTGCAGGTTCATCACTGTTACTGCGGCGATCAACAGCCTGGCGATCCATAGTGTGGTCTTGTTGCGTTCTCTTTGCATGCGTTAATTATAGAGGGTTTCGTAACCGCTACCAAGACCGGAAAATACAGGGGTTGGCTGTGAAAAAACCCCAACATCTTCGGTAGATTGCGTATATATCTGTGGATAGTTTTTCAAAAACCACTTGATTTTTTAATTTTTCTTGCTACAATAGTAGTAACTGGTCAGACCTCTTACCTCTCAATTTACCAATAATCTGGTTTTACAGGATCTTCTGATGAACGAATGGTCCACCCCGCAAAAACCGGCTGAGTACGCTGAATCCCGCCTTGTAGAGGCGATCCTCACCGGTTCCTTTCCCATCAATTCCACCCTTCCCCCTGAACGCGACCTGGCGGAAATGCTCGGAGTCACCCGCCCCACTCTCCGCGAAGCCCTTCAACGCCTTTCGCGTGATGGCTGGCTTGAGATACGCCAGGGAAAATCCACCCGTGTGCGGGATTACTGGCGCGAAGGCAACCTGCTCATCCTTTCCGCCATCTCGCGCAATCAGCAGCTGTCAACCCCTGATTTTGTCGCCAACCTGCTGCACATCCGTCTCCTGTTGGCACCCGAGTACACCCGTTTCGCTATCCAGAACTCCCCGGCTGATGTGATCCGCCTCCTCGAATCGCTGCAGCAGGTGCCGGATACCAGCGTGGATTTCACCCGTGTCGATCATGATCTCCATTACCGCCTGACCATCCTTTCCGGTAATCCTGTCTTCACCCTCATCTTCAACGGTTTTACCCCCCTCTATCAGTCCATGGGACTGGTCTACTTTACGGATACCCGCGCGCGCGATCATTCGCGTTCTTTCTACAAAAAACTTCTCTCCGCCGCTCTCTCCAATGATGCCTTTATGGCTCAGGAAGTGACCCGCAGCGTCATGCGGGAGAGCATGGATATCTGGAAGCGAGCCGCGCTCCGGCAGGATAATCATCAGGATCAGGAGGTGGACAATGTGGCATAAAGGTTGGCGGGAGCAGTTGTGGCATGACCTCGCTCCGCAATGGGATATTCTCATCATTGGCGGCGGCATCACTGCCGCCGGCATCCTGCGCCGCGCCGTGCAGGAGGGTTACCGCGCACTGCTGGTTGAAGCAGCGGACTTCGCGTCCGGTACATCCAGTAAGTCCTCAAAACTGATCCACGGCGGTTTTCGCTATCTGCGCAACAAGCAGTTCAAAGT
>CAYWVP010000224.1:0-1489 GCA_964461605.1 uncultured Anaerolinea sp. | reverse complement strand
CTCATCCGCGAGGCGGTAGCCGGCGGTGGCACCGCCCTCAACTATACCCGCGCCACACGGCTGCTCAAGGATGCGCAGGGTGATGTTTGCGGCGCCGTCCTGTTTGACCGGTCTCCAGTCGGGTTGGGAGAGAAAGAGGTCACCGCGCGTGTGGTGATAAACGCCACCGGACCCTGGAGTGATGAACTGCGCGCTGAGGTTGGCGCCCCCGCCCGAATACGTAAACTGCGCGGTTCCCACCTGGTGTTCTCGCGCGAGCGTCTGCCGCTCAAGCGGGCGGTCACGCTCATTCACCCGCGTGATCATCGTGCTATGTTCGCCATCCCCTGGGAAGGCGTCTCACTCATTGGTACTACCGACCTGGACCACACCTTCCCTTTGGCTGATTGCGAGCCCTTCTGCACAGCTGATGAGATCAATTACATCCTTGAAGCCGCCAACGATACTTTCCCCGCGCTGGAGCTGGAGCAGACCGACGTAGTGTCCACTTTCTCCGGGCTTCGTCCCATTATCAACACCGGGCAGGCTGATCCATCAAAGGAATCACGCGCGCATGTGGTCTGGCAGGAACATGGTCTCATCACCATCACAGGCGGCAAGTACACCACCTTCCGCATCATGGCGGAACAGGCTTTACAAATGGCCTCATCCCGCCTGCCACATCCCGCCGATCTTTCCGCCAGGAAAAAGTATTTCGATCCCCTCCCCCGCGAGCGAGCGACAATTGAATTGCCGGAGGACACGTACAGTTACCTCATCGGCAGATATGGGCAGGAAACCGCCGCACTGCTGGCAGCTGCTGCCGTGGATGAGAACGAACCCATCCACAATCTACCCAATATTTGGTCTGAGCTCCGCTGGGCAGCCCGCACCGGTGCTGTGGAACATCTGGATGACCTCCTACTGCGCCGCGTCCGCCTGGGCATGCTCCTGCCTGACGCTGCCCGCGCCGACCTGGACAGGATCGGCGAAATCGTGCGCTCAGAGCTCGATTGGGATGCCCAACGCTGGCAGGCGGAAGTCGCCCGGTATTTGGAGATCTATCACAAGGCATACAGTCCGGCGCCCGCCGGATGCTGAGTCAGGAGGAATGAATGGCTGCAAAAAAGAAGGTAATTCCCAACTGGTATTCCGAACCCACTCCACCGGGTACTTACCGCTCCCTGTTCAAGTGGGGCGACCCGGCGGGCTTCAAACATCCCAACAGCGGCCTGGTCCGCCTGGTGATGGATACCTTTGACCTGACCGGGGACCAGCTCAAACAGCCTCTCGACCTTGGACTCGATCAGGTGGATGTTGACGTACCCGTCACGCTCTCCCCGCTGCACATACAGGCGTTGAGCGCGCTCTGCGGGGAGGAAAACGTCAGCACTGATGTATACCACCGCATCAAATGCTCTTACGGCTACGGTATGATCGACGCGTTGCGCCTGAGGAACCGCATCGTGGAAAACCTGCCGGATCTTGTCCTCGCCCCGCGCTCCGCTGA
>CAYWVP010000223.1:0-2891 GCA_964461605.1 uncultured Anaerolinea sp. | reverse complement strand
CGAGGAGTTCAACCAGGTAGATCAGGCCCCAGATCGTGCCGATCATTGAAAGAATGGCCAGGTGCATCGCACCTGTAATGCGCCTGTGGTACCAGGCGAATCCGGCAATCACCAATGAAAGCAGGATCGCGATGGCAGTGAGGATGATGTTGGTGTAAGAAAAATCGTATAAGCCCACTATGATTGCTCTTCCGTACAGACCCATTACCGGACCCGGTTAATTTTCACGGGACGCAGCAGGGGGTCGATTACAATATTATTACTATATTATAAGTAGCTACAGTAGTTCTGTGGATCTCTTTACCTAATTGTTAGGAAATTCTAAGTATTTGGTATACCCCCGGTAAATCTACAAACATAGGCGCGCCGGTACCGGCGCGCCTATTGTTTGGTTAATTATTTCTCCAGCAGATCCCGCACAAATTCAAGCTGTCCGGCGCTGCCCAATTTTCCGTTCTTGTGGGCGATGAACTTGGCATATTCGCTTATGAAGACCTTGCCGACGGGGCGCAGGTCAAAGTTATCCGGGTGATCCAGGAAGTACTCGCGGTGAACGCGCGTCCATACCAGCCGGCCATCTGTATCGATATTGATCTTGGTCACGCCCAGTTCTGCCGCCCGTTTGAACTGGTCGGCATCCACACCCTTGGCACCCTTGAGGTTGCCGCCGGCTTTGTTGATGCGTTCCACTTCCTCCTGCGGCACGGAGCTGGAGCCGTGCATGACCAGCGGGAAACCCGGCAGTTGCTTCTGGATCTGCTCGAGCACATCAAAATGCAGGCTTTGTGAACCGCTGAATTTGAAAGCACCGTGGCTGGTGCCGATGGCGACTGCCAGCGAATCGCAACCGGAGCGCTCAACAAATTCACGTGCCTGGGCCGGGTCAGTGAGCATGGCGTTGGCTTCGTCCACCTGCACGTGCTCTTCCACGCCGCCCAGCTTGCCCAGTTCAGCTTCCACCACAATGCCCCTGGCGTGCGCGGCTTCCACCACGCGCCGGGTGATCGCGATGTTCTGCTCAAAAGGTTCGGCCGAGGCATCGATCATCACGGAGGAGTAGAACCCGCTGTTGATGCAGTCATAGCAGGTTTCCTCATCGCCGTGGTCCAGGTGCACCGCGAAAATGGATTGCGGGAAGACGAGATCCGCGGAGCGGATAAGGCCTTCGAGCATCAGCTTGTTGGAGTAGGAACGCGCACCCTTGCTGATCTGGATGATGAACGGTGCTTCGCTGTCGAGGTTGCCCTGGAACAACCCCATGGTCTGTTCCAGGTTGTTGATGTTATATGCACCGATGGCATATTTGCCGTACGCCGCTTTGAATAATTCCTTCGTGGTGACAATCATTTTGATCTCCTTATTAACTCCCGGCGGGAGGGATTGTTCTATGGATATTATACTCTCTGATGTCTTGGAAGTTTTTCAGGTTTTGTAGGGGCGCAGCATGTTGTGACCGTTGAAGCTTGGCGGGATTGGAAAACCGGGTTTATACAATGCGGGTGAAAAATTCAACAAAAATCGCACAGATCAAACACAAGGTTTCTTGGTTTTTGTAGGGGCGCAGCGTGCTGCGCCTGTTAATTTCTATGGTTTTTGGATCATGTTACAGTGGTGTGGATTATTTATTCTGAATCCCCATCCACCACGTAATTCGGCAGGTCCTCCTCGTCCACGTCCTTCCCTGATACCACTTTACCGCGTACCGAGATCCCCGCTTTATGGACTGCTTTCGGGTCTCCGCATACCAGCGGATGCCACAACGGCAGGTCTTTCCCCTCCGCCAACAGGCGGTAGGCGCAGGTGTCCGGCATCCACGAGAGCAGACCGATCACCTGCGGCGTGAGCGTCAGGCAGGTGGGCACCAGCACCGAGCGCTCAGTGTAACGCGTGCAGCGGCAATGGTGGATCTCCAGGTATTCACACACCACGTTGGTGTGATACACGTGCCCGGTGTCTTCGTCCTGGAATTTGATCAGGCAGCAGCGTGCGCAGCCGTCGCATAATGATTCCCACTCATCGGGGGTCATTTCGTTCAGAGGCTTGGTTTTCCAGAAGGGCAGGGGCATGGGTGTATTATACCGGGTTGCTCGTTCTTGCGAGAAGATGGGCTTTCTACAAGGGACCACGTCCCGGGTGGTCTAGAAGAAGTCTCCGCTCTTACTTGTCATTGCGAGACTGGCTGCATTTGCCGGTCGCGGCAATCCCAATTGAACGGGGGATTGCTTCACCGCATAGACCGCGGTTCGCAATGACAAAGCTTCCTGTGGGTTATTCCTCCACCCGTAGCACTTCCTTTAACCGCGGCAGGTCAAAGTCCACCACGATCGTGCCGTCGATTTCAAAGGTTGGGGTGGTGCGGTTGCCGTTCGCCCAGGCTTCCACCTGTTTCGCCGCGCCGGGTGTGGTGATGATGTCCACCTCGGTATAGGGCAGTTGATGTTTTGCCAGCCAGGCGCGCGCTTCCTTGCAGTCCGGGCACCACTTGGTGCAGTACATCACGATCCCGCCGTGCGGCAGGGGCACCGGTTGCGGTTCTTCCGGCTCAGGCCGGTCGCGCACTTCCGGGTCGATCGCGCGAATTGCCCGGCGCAATTCGACATTGGAGGGCTGGAGGTCTATGTCGTGTACATCCACATAGCGGATGACACCCTGCTTATCAATAACAAAGATCGCACGTTCGGTTTTGCCGTCTTCACGCAGCACTCCATATTGCTGTGCCACCTCACCGTGCGGCCAGAAGTCGCTCAAAAGCGGGTAGGTGATACCGCCGAGGTCTTTCGCCCATGCCGTCAGGCACGGCACAGAGTCAACGCTGATACCCAGAACCTGGGTGTCTAATCCCGCAAAACTGGCCATTTCGGCTTCGTAGAGCGGGATCTGCTCTGTTCATA
>CAYWVP010000222.1:0-2908 GCA_964461605.1 uncultured Anaerolinea sp. | reverse complement strand
CTGGCGGTGGACGGGGTGAAGGAGATCCTCACCACCATGGCCGAGATCGGTCAGAACGGACATCGTTACCGCGGTTACAGTATCCTGCCGACCTTTTTTGATCGTACCACGCGCGAAACGCTGATCCAGTTTGAGGAGATCACACGCATTTTTGGCAGCAACGTGTGGCCTCCGGTGCCGCAGGATACGCGTGTTCGCGAAACGGCTGCCTACGGTCAAACACTTTGGGAATATTCACCGGATTCTTCTTCAGTTGAGGGATTCCTGGATGGACGCCAACGACTGGGCGGTTACCGCCAGGTGCTTGGCCGCATGCTGGAGGTGATTGATGGCTGAAACAAAAAAGGTGCGACGCTCCACCCTTGACCCCGCGGTGGCGGACCTGCTGAGGGGGATGCAGCAAAAACAGACCGAATCACAACTCCCGCGCCGCGAACGCGAAAAACTCTCAAAGGAACGCGCCAAGATCCAATCCCGACGCGATCAACGCGCTACCTATGACCTGCCGCCTTCCATCCGTGATGGACTGCGTGTACTGGCGGAAGATCTGCGCCTGCCGGCCAGCCAGCTGGCGACGCTGGCATTGGCACGTTTTTTGGATGATTATCAGAATGGATTGATTGACCTCGGCCAATATAAACAACCCTCGCGCAGTCCCCGTTATGACTGGAACCTGGTTTTTCCTGAAGAGATCGTATTTGCAGGACGCAGAAAAAAGCCAACCGGTTCTTAAAGTAGTTAAAGTCGTTAATTAAGTAGTGAATAGAATCACGTGCACATTTTGCACCCAGAAGAGGTGCACATCCTGCACTCTATAGATGGACATATTTTGCACTCCGGCTTCCTTAAGGCAGATCTTTCACCCGGGCCGGCGTGCAAAAAATATCATCTGGCCAGAAGGCAAATTATGCATACAGGCCAAAAGGAAATAATTGCATTCAGGCAAGAAAGAAAAAATTGCCCGCAGGCGTGGGTGTAAATTCTGCACTATGGAAAAGGGTTTGGAGGGGAGATGGGAGAGAATCATCACTGGATTGTCACGCGAACAGCTAGAAATACCCGATCACGACGCTGCAGCTTGCCGAGCAGGTCAAACAGGAACTTCTGAAAACCATATTTCCTGGAAAAGGTCTTATCTACCAGGGGAGTTTCTTCAGCGGCCAGGAAGCGTGCCATGCCCGGGTGCCAATCACCCAGGAGTTCACCGTTTACCTTACAGGGCGCAACCCTGACCGCCGGCATGCGGCGCAGGCGTTTGACCTTGCCTGAGCGTGTTTCTGTGGTAAAGCAGAGTTCGCCGTTCACCTCAACAAACCATACCGGGGTTCGTACTGCTGTACCGTTTTTCCGGTATGTTTCGACATTCATGTACTGTTCACCGGTGAATGCATCTAGATTTCCCATCGTCTGATCTCCCTGGTTGATCAATGCTGTAAAGATTCGAGTTCTGCCTGCTGCAGAATTTCCCGGATGAACCCGGATTTGGCATCAGTGTAAGCTTCGCGATCGTTGCGGTATCTTTCCGCCAGCCGGTATTTCAATTCAGCGTATTGCACGACCGCGTCCGGGTGAGAGCGCAGGTAATCACGGAAGAGCAGCTGCACACGAAAAAACTCTGATGCAGGTTCGACGATATGCAGGTGATGGGTATGCCTGCCGCTCACGATGCGATGCAGGTAACGGCGCTCTGGAAAGGTTTCTTCGTGCTGCGGGACGTAGGTGTAACCCAAAGAGGTGAGGGGAGGGAGGAAGGCAGATGCGTCCTCCAGGCAGTGTACCCCGACGAGGATATCAATGACCGGTTTGGCGGCCAACCCGGGTACCGCCGTGCTGCCAATGTGTTCGATGATGCGGACATAACCGCCAATGGCTGCCATGATCGCGCGCCTGGCGCGGGCGAAGCGCGAAGGCCAACGCGGATCGTACGGGACGATCTCAACAGGGATATTACTGGACATACAGTAATCATACTACATCTGCCAACACTGCGCGTAGATTAATACTAAATCTAATGAACGACCGTTCAAGATTTTATACCGGGATCTTTGGGAGGAACGTTCTGAAATATCCAATGTGCCGGACGGGAATTAACCA
Organism: uncultured Anaerolinea sp.; assembly: GCA_964461605.1. GTDB lineage: Bacteria > Chloroflexota > Anaerolineae > Anaerolineales > Anaerolineaceae > UBA6107. The sequence continues at coordinate 814 of CAYWVP010000222.1, read as the reverse complement.
AAAGGGCAGGGGTGAACAAACGTTCACCCCTGCCTGTTCTCCGGCAATTCCCCTTGTTTGAACGGCACCGCGCTTATCCCCCGTGCGTACGCCGTTTGCCGGTCCTTTAGCTGATTCTATTTCTGGTCTGGATCGCGGCGCTGCTCGTCGTGGCGGAAGCGCTTGAGGTTGTAGGAATCCATGGTGTAATCCTTGCGGCGAGATTCATCCAATCCCTCGCGCACCTCGCCACGGATGCGTTCATAACGCGCGCGGGTGGGGTGGGGCAGGTTGACACCATGTTCCACCATCAGGCGATCCATCAATTTACCGGCTTCCTCATACTTACCTTCGCGTTCCAGTTTGTAAGCCTGGTTCGAGTAATGCCCGACCACGACAGTGGAGAAACGCGTGACCAGGTCAGCATCCCGCGCGGCTTCTGCAATGGCCACCTTATCCGCTGCAGCGTACTGAAGGTTGATATCCTGGGCAACGTTGAATGGCTTGTCGTTCTCATCGTGTCCGAAGGCGACCGCGCTCATCACCAGTTGCCCGCTCCCGGGGGGAGTGAGTATCTTGATGAACAGGTTGACCGTGCGGTTGGCGGGCAGATCGGAAAGGTTGATGACAAGCTTGTTGTCATGCCGTTCCGCGCGCCACTCACCCAGCAGTTCCACTGCCACACTAGCCGGAAAACAGAATTCCAGCACCACATTCTTCAGCGTAACCGCCGCCAGGTCTTTGAATTCCTGCATCAACAACTCGGTGATGCGCTCATCCCGGTCGATGTAGTAGTAATTCCCGCCGCCGTTGTTGGCCATGGCTTCCAGCAGGT
>CAYWVP010000221.1:0-2937 GCA_964461605.1 uncultured Anaerolinea sp. | reverse complement strand
GAAAGCACCATCAGCGCCAGCGCGCCGGCGTAGAAGGTGGTGGCGATGAGCATGCGCCTGCCTTTGGGCGCCTTGAGAATGCCCGGGCGCAGCACGCGCAATACCCTGGCAGCGACGATCCCCACCAGGACGGCGATCAACATCACACCAACGTTGACTTCAGCCGGGGTCTGGTTGAACGCCACCAGGTAAAACACGTGTGTCAGCAGGAACGCTCCCAGTCCGTACAGGAAAAACCGCGGGTTGAGCATCAGCAGGATATCTCCCGTCAAGGAGAAGACCAGCGCGATGCCATACCACAACATATCCCCCTGCCAACGGGTCAATAGCAGCGTCCACAGGATCAGGAAGACCAGCGTGGCTGGTTTGGCGATGTAGAGGCGTTTCTTCCAGCCTTTCCATGTGGATGCCCAATCGAGCAGGGCGAACCCGGCAGCGAGGAAGAACGGCCAGATGAACAAGTCAATCCCCCTTGCGGTTGTAACCGAGCAGATCCAGCGCGTCCGCTGAGTTGCGCCAGTTCTTGTTGACCTTCACGCGCAGGTTAAGGAAGACCTTGCGTCCGCTCATCGCCTCGATCTCCTGGCGGCTGCGCGTGCCGATGGCTTTGATCATCTCGCCGCCTTTGCCCACCAGGATTCCTTTTTGTGAATCGCGCTCCACGAACAACGTCGCTTCAATATAGGCTTTGTCATCCGGGCGCTCCTCGTAAGAGTCGATCTGCACCGCCACGCAGTGCGGCACTTCGTCGCGCACATGCATCAGCACCGACTCACGGATCAGTTCGGCGGCAATATCCCGTTCGTAGGCATCGGTAATGGTGTCTTCATCAAAAAACGGCTCGCCAACCGGCAGGTGTTCAATGATCAGCGCAAGCAGGTCATCCAGGCTGGCTTGATGCATCACCGATATGGTGATCACATCCTTCGCCGGGAAGAGTTCCACTGCCTGGCGCCGCCTTTCATCAACCTTCGTTTGGTCTACCAGGTCAGTTTTGGTCAATGCCATCCACACCGGGGGAAGTTCACGCAGCGCCCCCAGTTTTTCAGCGATCAGGCTGTCTTCTGCGGTAAAAGGCTCGCTGACGTCCAGCAGCCACAGGATGATGTCGGCATCCCGCAAGGCTTCACTGGCAGCCTGGTTCATGAAGTCACCCAGTTTATGCTGGGGGTTGTGCAAGCCCGGTGTATCGACAAAGACAACCTGGGCCTCCGGCAGGGTGAGTATACCCAGCTGGTTCCTTCTTGTTGTCTGCGGCTTTGGTGAGACGGCGGCGATCTTTTGGGCGAGCAGGGCGTTGATCAGCGTGGACTTGCCAACATTTGGGCGCCCGATCACCGCCACATAGCCGGCGCGGATTTCCTGTTTATCGGTCATTTCAGACCCCTTTCTATTGCTCAATCTTGTCAATTAGGACGTTATTTGGCGTTCTTTTATTTTGATTTACGATGATTATAGCGCCAAGGATCATTAAACCGCCCACAATTACGCGCCAATCCACTGCCTCGTGCAGCACGAGTGCACCCAGGCCTACGCCCACGAGCGGGAACATGTAAGTGGTCATGCTGACCCGCGATGGACCGATCTCATCCAGCAGCGAATACCAGGTAATGGCGGCGAAGAATGACCCCAGCAAACCCAGCCAGGCGAAAGCCACGTAAGACACCGGTCTGACCGGAAGGATGAAGGGGGATTCAAAGGTCAGCATAGCCGGAACGATTAAGAAAATTCCGATCAGGAACTGGCCGAGCGCCTGATCCTCCGGTTTAACCCCTTCATTGTGGATACGGGCAAAAACGCCGCTGGAACCGTAACCGAACACGGCGATGATCATGGCCAGGATGCCAATGGCTTCGTTGGTCACTCCTTTGCCTAACTCATCAGACATGAGAACGAGGACACCGCCAAAACCGAGCAGCAAACCCGCGATGCGCTGCGGGGTCAGTTTTTCTTCTTTGATGAACATCGCTGCGATCAATGAGGTGGTCAAGGGCTGCATCGAGTTCAGGATGGACGCCAATCCCGATGTGATGTGCTTTTCGCTCCACGACACGAGGAAGAACGGCAGAGCGACATTGAAGATGCCGAGGTAGAGGTACAATTTCCAGGCTTTGCGGAAAGGAAAACCGCGGCGCGTGAGCAGGTAGAAAGTGATCAACCCCAGGAGGGCAAAGAAGATCCTGAAAAATACCACGGTGATCGGTCCGACTTCCTGCAGACCGATCTTGATCCAGAAGAATGAGCTTCCCCAGACCAGACCAAGGGCGATGAATTTAATCCAACTTTTGGCCGACAATGCGATGTCCTTCCAATTTCAGCAATGTTGCTTTCGTGGTGATCCCATCCGCCGCAGAGTATCCGGTCAATGCTCCTGAAGCAGCCACCACGCGATGGCAGGGAATGAGAATGGGTATGGGATTACGAGAAAGCGCACCACCAACCGCCCGACTGGCAGCCGGTTTGCCAAGGGTACGGGCGATCCCGCCATAAGTGAGAACCTCGCCGTAGGGAATTTCATTGGTCAGGTGAAGAACGTCGGATTGGAAACCGGTGATGGATGACCAGTCAAGGGGTAGTTCGAACTCCCTTCGCGCGCCAGCCAGGTAATCGAGTATCTGCTGCTTGCACAGGTCCAGCGTCTCGTTAGAGGTAGACTCAGCCTCCGCAAAACCGGCGGCGGTGCCAATTTCAATACGCGAAATACCGTTATTTGTGCAAACGGCTAAAATGGTTCCAAGCGGGCTCTGAAATCTCAAAAAAATATCCACGGATCTATCACCTGGTTCTTTTCAAAATAAAAAATATCCAATTATTGCGGATATTCGTAGGGTAATCGTAGGGTAAGAGTCAAGTTGAAAAATGGATACCCTGCTATTATATCTACAGGGCGACTTCTTTTCTTCTCCTCCTTAGTAAAGAGTGCCGGGGTCGGCGTCC
>CAYWVP010000220.1:0-2941 GCA_964461605.1 uncultured Anaerolinea sp. | reverse complement strand
CACCTGGGGTTCAAACTTCGCGCCGTGCTGGTGGATGTTGACCCGCAGCCAACCCAGCAGCTCATCGAATTTACCCTGGCTGATCTGACCGTCCAGGTTGGGGATGTCCGCCTGCATCTTCTCCCACAGCTGGGCTGATACCAGGTTGCCCAGCGCGTAGGTCGGGAAGTATCCCATCATGCCGCCGCTCCAGTGCACATCCTGCAGCACACCCTCGCTGTCGCTGGCCGGCACCACACCCAGGTATTCTTCCATCTTCTGATTCCAAACCTGCGGCAGATCACCCACCTGCAGGCTGCCTTCCAGCAGCGCGATCTCCAGCTCAAGGCGCAGCATGATGTGCAGGTTGTAGGTCGCCTCATCCGCTTCCACGCGGATCAACGAGGGTTCAACCTTGTTGATCCCGCGGTAGAACTGCTCCTGGCTGACGTTGGCCAGTTGTTGCGGGAACTGCTTGACCAGCATGGGGTAGAAGAACTGCCAGAATGCCCTGGAGCGTCCCACCAGGTTCTCCCACATGCGTGACTGAGACTCGTGCACTGCCATCGATGCACCGTTGGCCAGCGGGTAACGCCGCAGACTTTTGGCCACACCCTGTTCATACATCGCGTGTCCGGCTTCATGCATGGTGCTGAAGAGCGCTGAAGCCGCGCGCTCCGGATCAAAGCGCGTCGTGATGCGCACATCATCAATCCCGAAACTGGTGGTGAAGGGATGCACTGCTTTGTCCTGTCGTCCGCGGTTCCAGTCGTACCCGAAGCGCGTGATCACATCCACGCCAAAATCCCACTGACCCTGGTCGGCATACGGGATGTGCAGAAAACTGTCATCGATCACCGGTTTCGCCGCGATCTCCTTCAGCAATTGCACCTGTTGCGGGCGCAGGGCATTGAAGATAGCCTGCACTTCGCTGGTCTTCATGCCGGGCTCAAAGTCATCCAGCAGCGGATCATAGATATGGTCGTAAGGCTTGAAGAAATCCGCGTAAGCCTGCCGCAAAGACAGAACCTTTTCCAGGTGCGGCCTGAAGACCTCGAATTTGTTCGCCGCCTTCGCTTCCTCCCATGCCATCTGACCGATGGTCGTGACCCGGGCAAATTCAGCCACCCACTCGGTCGGTACTTTGGTCGATTTCTCGTGATCGTGCGCCGTGCGCCTGATCAGGCAGGCATCGTCTGACTCCGGGTCCAACGAATCGGCAAATGGCACCAGATCAGCCAGCAGGTCACCCATCTCGCGGGAGGTAAACATGCGGTGCGAAAGTCCCGCGACCGTTTCCAGCACGTTGCCGCGGTCTTCCCCGCTGCCGCGCGGCATATAGGTTTGCTGATCCCAGCCCAGCAGCGCTTCAGCCCTGCCCAGGTCGGTGATCTCAGCAATGAGTTGTTTAAATCGATCCAGTTTGTCCTGCATTCCTGCTCCAATCAATGTTCGGGTTTAATTACGCCACTTTCCAGCGCAGGGTCTTGCCGCCCAGCGCGTTGAGCACTTCCTCTGCAATATCATTGGCAGCCCGCGCTTGCGCTTCCACCGTCTGCGCGCCAACATGCGGGGTATCAATGACACGCGGATGTGCCACCAGCGAGGTCTGTCCGGGGGGTTCTGTGGCAAATACATCCAACGCCGCGCCGGAAACCTTGCCGCTATTCAACGCTTCCAGCAGGGCGTCCTCATCGATCACGCCGCCGCGTGCCGCGCACACAATGTATACTCCGTCTTTCATTTTGCCGAAGGCTTCCGCGTTCAACAGGTTCTTCGAGTCCGCGGTTAACGGCATGTGCATGGTGATCATATCCGCTTTGGCGAACAATTCTTCCTTGCTCACCGCTTCGCCGCCGCGCTTGACGATATCCTCAGCGCTAACGAGGGGATCAAACGCCAGGATCTTCATCCCGAAGGCTTTTGCCCGCTCCGCCACTGCGGCACCGATGCGCCCAAAGCCCATCACACCCAGTGTTTTTCCAAACAGTTCGTGTCCTTCGAATTCCTTCTTCAGCCATTTGCCCGATTTCATAGAAGCATCGGCGCGCGGGATCTCCCGCACCACGCTCAGCATCAGGCTCAGGGTCAGTTCTGCTACAGCCACGGTCGTGGCAAGCGGTGAGTTCACCACCGTCACACCATGCGCCCGGGCGGCTGCCAGGTCGATGTTATCCACACCCACGCCAGCTCTTCCGACCACTTTGAGATTCTTGCCAGCTTCTAATACAGCGGCGGTGACCTTGGTGCGTCCGCGCACGATAAGCGCATCGTATTCACCGACGACAGTCAACAACTCATCCGCGCTGATCCCCGGCTGATCAACCACTTCTGCCATACCCCGCAGGATCTCCTTACCATTCTCTTCCAACCCATCTGTTAACAAGACCTTCCAGGCTGACATACTTATCTCCTTTTATTGATGATGACCTCATTTTACCTTAATTCACATTTCGGCACCCTTCCCACCGCCGTCAGCCGCCCCCCTCTGATGGTACAATCTCTTCATGGAACCTCTCCGCAACCCCGTCCTCGAACGGATCAACCCGCGCATGCTGGATGCGGAACCGCTGCAACGCTGTAAGCTTGGTGATTGCCGCGGCGCGTGCTGTGTGTTCGGCGTGTGGGTCGACCTGCGCGAGGTCAAAGATATCATGCAGCACGCTGCGCTGATCCTGCCGCACATGCCGCACACCGCCCGGATTCCGGGTGAATGGTTCGCCGCGGTGGAGGATGAGGACAAGAACAGTCCAAGCGGCAGGGTGATCCATACTGCGGTGGAAACCCGCCCGGATCACTACGGCGGCACCGCCTGTATCTTCTGCCTGGAGGATGGTAAATGCGCCTTGCAGGTTGCCGCTGTTGCCAACGAATTGCATCCCTGGCGTTTTAAACCTTATTACTGCATCCTGCATCCGCTTGACCTGGATGAAAATGGCCGCATCACCCTGGACCGGACGGA
>CAYWVP010000219.1:0-2964 GCA_964461605.1 uncultured Anaerolinea sp. | reverse complement strand
GTGGATGAAGTGATCACGCTGAGCTGGACTCCGGGTAGTAGCCTGAGCGGTCATGAAGTGTGTGTAGATACTACGGACAACGGCAGTTGCGACTCTGGTTGGATTAGTGTTGAAACTACCTCCAGCCATACCCTCAATACCGGAGAATTTGCTGCCGATACCACCTATTACTGGCAGGTGCGGGCATCTGACGGCACTGATCTACAATATGCCGATAAAGGTATCTGGTGGTCATTCACGCTGAATGTGATCTCGCCGGGAATTGACGAAAAGCTTACCACTAGTAAAGTATCTTTTGATTGGAGTGATGTGCCGGATGCAGTTGGATATAAGATCCAGCTCTCTTCAAAACCTGATTTCAGCGCATTGCTTTTCAACTTGAAGACATCCGCATCCAATTATTCATACGATACTTCGCTCAAGTACAGCGCCACTTACTACTGGCGCGTGCGTCCGATCTTCAGCGACTTAAAAGGCAGTTGGTCTCCAGCTTACAGGTTCTATTCGATGGATTCGCTCGCTGCCCCAGTTCTCTCCACACCGTCGCACAAGGATTACGTAACCTCACCGGTCACTCTCTCCTGGCAGAAAGTGGAGAACGCCGCGGTCTACAAGGTGGTAATCGCCACTGACGCCAGCTTTACCAATAAAGTAGGCAGTGTCAAGACCGCTGACCTCTCGGCGAGTTTCACCCTGCCTGCCGGGAAGTATTTCTGGCATGTGCGCGCTTTTGACGCTACCGGCGCCAGGGGTCCATGGTCAGAAACGCGCAAGTTCTTCGTGGAAGCAACTTCTTGACCTTTAATTGATAAGAGCATGTGCTTCTTGATCCGAACAGCCAGCCGGAGTATCGAGTATACTTGCGCAAATTCCAATAATAATCGGGCTTGATCAATATCGGCCTTAAGGATGGTTTTCTTTGAAAAGATTCTCAATACTAAACATCACCGCGCTAACCGCGCTTATCCTCGTCCTAATTGGATGTTCACCCCAATCCCAAACCGCCTCCACCAACCCGACCAAGATCGGCAACCCCGCTGCGGTGTATTGCCAGGAGATGGGCTACACCTACCAGACCGTCGCTGACGTTGCGGGCGGAGATACCGGCGTCTGTTTGATGCCGGATGCAACAGAGTGCTCAGCCTGGGATTTCCTTTCCGGTCAGTGCGGCGCGGAATTCTCCTACTGCGCTCAGAACGGTTACCAGACGCTCACCCTCGAGGAAGGCGGAGCTTACGCCCCGCAGCACGCGGTATGCGTGGACACCTCCGGGAAGACACTTGGCACTGTGGAGGAATTGAGCAATCTGGAAGAAAACCTCACCTCCTGTGGGGATGGCGCAGCCTCTGAATTTTCGGCGCCCGAAAGTATCGGTGAAACATTTACCTCAGACCTCGCGCCTGAAGCCCTGCCGACCTCCTTCGATTGGCGCAACAACAATGGCAACTGGCTCACCCCGGTCAAAGACCAGGGTGGCTGCGGCAGCTGCTGGGCGTTCGCCGCGGTGGGGGCAGCTGAATCCGCGCTGGAGATCGCCAACAACAACCCCAACCTCAATCCGAACCTCTCTGAGCAATATTTAGTATCAGATTGCGTCCAATCCGGCGCTTACCAGAACTGCTGCGGTGGCTATGAGAAACAGGCGCTGGAATACATTCGCACCAATGGCATCCCAGATGAAGCCTGCATGACCTACGTGGATGGCAGCAGCTGTAGTTGTGGAGTGACTGGTTGCGATTCGAACTGCACCTACCGCACCTCCGGCAAATGCAGCGACACCACCTGCAACAACCGCTGCAGCGATTGGAGCAACCGCCTGACCAGGATCAAGACTACAGGTCCCGTTGCGGCAGACCGTACGTCGATCAAGACCGCCCTCATTGAGAAAGGACCGCTATCCGCTACCCTGTACATGGGCGGTGAATTCGATGGCAACAGGGTTTACAAATGCGCCTCTACAAACGCCCCAAATCACGCCATTGTGCTAGTGGGATACAATGATGCCAGCGGGTACTGGATCGTGCGCAACAGCTGGGGCTTGGATTATGAGGATAATGGCTACTTCAAAGTAGGCTACGGTCAGTGCCAGATTGAGAAGTCTGTCACCTACGTCACCGCTGAGAGCACCGCCCAGCCCCCGGCTGACTTCTCCAAAACTGCGCCTGTTGACACGGCGCAATTTCTACCCTCAAGCGTGAAACTTGCCTGGAATATTAGCGGCGGCGCGGAGAGTTACGAAGTGTGCGCGGACACCACCAACAATAACACCTGTGACAGCGCTTGGACCTCGACCGGCACTTCCACCAACCACACCTTCTCAGATCTCGTACCGGGCTCCTATTACTGGCAGGCGCGCGCTGTGAACAGCATCGGCAGTACTGAAGCTGACAGTAGCGCTTGGTGGTCATTCAGTGTGAGCGGGATCACCCCGGCGTATGACGGGAAACTGACCAGCAGCAAGGTGACCTTCGATTGGGCAGATTACCCCAACGCGGTATCTTACAAGATCAGGCTCTCTGAGATTAAGGACTTCAGTTCTGTGACGCTCAAAGCCGGTACCTCCCTCTCAGCCTACGCGTACGACCTGTTCCTAAAACCTTCTACAACCTATTACTGGCAGGTGCGCCCCATCTTCGCGGACGGAAAAGGCGCCTGGTCGCCAGTGTACCGTTTCCAATCGATGGATCCCCTCGCCGCGCCAGCACTCAATTCACCCGCGCATAAGGATGAAGTTCCCTCACCCGTCGCCCTCGCCTGGCAAAGTGTGGAGCGTGCCGGATCCTACCTGGTGGTCATCACCAAAGACGCCGGATTCGTCAACAAGGCGGGCAAGCTGACCATCACCGACCTCTCCGCCGGGTTCGACCTGCCGGCTGGCAAGTATTACTGGCGCGTGCGCGCGCTGGACACTTCCGGCGGCAAAGGTCCCTGGTCGGAGGTGAGGATCGTGAAGGTTACCGCGAC
>CAYWVP010000218.1:0-2976 GCA_964461605.1 uncultured Anaerolinea sp. | reverse complement strand
GATTGCATGTGCTGTTACTCGGTGTGCCCTCCACTGCAGGAGGAGAACAAGTGGGAGTCCTTCATTGGACCTTCCGCCATGGCGCAGATCGGCAAGCGTTTCCTGGATCCTGAAGACCAGGCTGACCGGGTTTCACAGGCAGCATTCTCGGGTATCTTTGACTGCACGTTGTGCGGCAAGTGTTCCGCGGTTTGCCCGGCGGAAATCCCGCACGTGGCGATCTTCACACTGCTGCAGCAGGAAGCCGAAAAAGCCGGCTTAAAGCCTAAAGCCTGATCAATTCCTTGCTCATCGGGCTGGGTGGTTGTTCTCTCTCTCACCACCCAGCCCACTTATCCATATTTTAGCGGTAGGCATAACAGAAGCGCTGAGATCCAGGGATCCCTTACCTGGAATTTCAGCGTTTTCTGGGTGTCTGTGGGAGCCCGACCATCGGACTCCCACATTTTCCTGTAGAATTAGGCTCATGCCAAAATTTGAATTTCTGCTCAGTGAGTTTGTGAATATCGCCCTGTTCCTGGCTTGCCTGTGGCACGCCGCGCGGCAGGGCAGGACGCGGGTGTTGGAGCTGCTCGCCAGCCTGGTGTACGGCGTTGCCCTGGAGTGGATGACGATCAAGCTGGTGGAGGCTTACGAGTACGGGCGCTTTTTGGTCATGATCGATACAGCCCCGCTTGCGATCGGCCTGGGATGGGCAGTGATCATCTATTCTGCGATGGAATTCGCCAGGACCCTCAAAATGCCGGATTACGCGAGGCCTTTCCTGGTGGGATTGCTGGCACTCAATATCGACGCGGGCATGGACGCCGTGGCGATCCGCCTGGGGTTCTGGAACTGGGTGATCCCGCTGGACCACCAGTGGTTCGGGGTGCCGTGGGGCAACTTCTTCGCCTGGTTCGTGGTGGCGGCTTCCTTCAGCGGCATGCTCTACCTGTTCCGCTCAAAAGGGTGGCAGGCAGCCGGTCAAAGCTGGAAGACCTGGCTTTACCCGTGGTTTGCCATGCTGCTTTCACTGGTCATCCTGGCGGGATCAAATTACCTGTTCGTCAACTTCCTGGGCAAATCAGATTTGGGCGGTGCGGTTTCCATGCTGGTGCTGGTCATCCCCGGCATGCTTGTCGTTTACAACGCCAGGCCAAAGGTGCTCCCCGGGGTGCGGCTGGACCCCGTTGTGCTGGTGGTGCCGATGGCTTTTCATATCCTGTTCACGATCTTCGGTTTTGCGAAAGGCATCTATACCCAAATTCCGATCCTGGCGGTGGCGGGAATTTTGATGCTGGTGACCGGCCTTGGGGTGCACCTTTGGCCCTGGTATACAAGCCGCGGAGACCCGGGTTGATCCGAGGTCGATACCAACCGTTTAGTCATTAAAACGCCCGGGGATGCACTCACCCGGGCGTTTTTGTGTTGAAAGGATTTTAAGGAACCGCGTCCACCTTGAAGATGCGCATATCCGACCAGGGACCCTTGGAACCGTAGGGATCGAGCGCGCGTACGCGCCAGTAATACTTGCCGTCCGGCAGGGTAAAGGTGGTATTCAGATCGGCAATGTTCAGATTTTTCACCTTGACTGTAAACGCCGAATCTTTGGCAACGACCACTTTATACTGGGCGGCGCGATCCACCCCGTTCCATACCAGCGTGACGCTGTCTGTGTACAGGATCTCCTTGTGACCCGGTTGCACGAGGGTTACTTTGGCGAGGGGATCCATGGATTCGAAGCGCCAGGTCGCTGACCAGATACCTTTGACCAGCCCGAACTTGGGCCGTACCCGCCAGTAGTAGGTAATATCGTTCTTGAGCAGGGCGTCGTAGGAGTAGGTCGAATCGAGGGTTTTGATACTTACCAGCAAAACACTGAAATCGGCTTTCTCTGAAAGCTGGATCTTATAAGAGGTGGCACCGGGAATATCCTCCCAATTGAAGGTGACCTTGCTGACGGTCAGCTTTTCATCGTAGGCGGGTTGAATGCCTATCGCGGTGAACGACCACCAGTTGCCGTTGTTGGCGTAGGTGACGTTGACGCCGCTCACGGCTCTGACCTGCCAGTAGTATGTGCCGGAATGGAGGTTGATGACCGCCTTGGTCTGTGTTCCAGTGGAGACCCAGTTGTTTTCGCAGGTGTCATTTTCATCCGCGTCGATGCAATACTCGTAGCGTTCCACTGGCGTGGTGCTGTTCCAGTCGAGCGTGACGTTCAACAGCGTGGAATAACTGTTGTTTGCCGGCGAGGTCTTGCTGAAGGCAGCCGGTGGGACGGGGATCGTGAAAGCCCACCAGTCCCCGGCGTTGGCGTAGGTGTAGCCATAATCGTTCTTGGCGCGGATCTGCCAGTACCAGGTGCCGGCTGTAAGCCCGGAAAGCGAGATACTGGTAGCGGTCCCCGTGGAGATCCAGCTGCCGGCGCAGGCATCGTCGTTGCTGGTATCGATACAATACTCAAAGTAACTCGCCCCGCTGCTGGTTTCCCAGGTTAACACCGGATCGGTGGACTGGTTGGCGGCATTATCGAGCGGGCTTAGCTTGGCAAACGCCGCGGGATAAGGATCCAGGATGAGGGTCGCGTTGGTGAAGGGTCCAACTTTGCCGTCAGCATCGATGATAGCCACCCGCCAGTAATACGTGTTGTTGGCGTAAGCCTTGATGGGTGTGTAGGTTGCGTTATTGGTATCCACCGAGTCATAGGTCGAGGAGAAGTTCTCCGCGATGGAAATTTGCAGCCTGTACTTGGCGGCACCGTTCACAGGTGTCCACGAGAAGGTCGGGGTCCCGTTGACCGTGCTTCCCGAGATCGGGGTCAGCAGGTTGGTGACCGGATACTGCTTGGTGAAGGTGGCAAATTCGCTGTAATTGCCGAGCTTGCCGTTTCCATCGATCATCGCCACGCGCCAGTAGTAGGAACCGTCATCGAATCCCTTGATCGGTGTCCAGCAGCTCTGCTCCGTGTCGATATTGTCGAAGATACTTGAGAAGGTG
>CAYWVP010000217.1:0-2976 GCA_964461605.1 uncultured Anaerolinea sp. | reverse complement strand
GCGACCTTGAAGCCGGTGGCTTCATTGCTGATGAAATCACAGGTATCCGCGTGAATTGAGATAAGCGCCATGCCTTTGTATTGTGATAGTTTTTCGTCAAACTCAGCCAGCAGGTCTACTTTGTATCCCTCAGCGATCAATTTCTGTTGCACGAGGGTGGCAATTTGCAGATTCACCTCTTCTTCGGTCAAACCATCCGGGCACAAGGCACCGGAATCATTTTTCCAATGCCCGGAGACGATGCCGATAGGCGCTGTATCTGAAAGCGAATTGTTGACGATCAGCGGCGCAACGGTGGTCGGGTTGGCCTGCCAGGCCTGGAACACACGGTCGAGCATTTCACCTGAGAACAGGTTGGAAGGTGTAAAAAGGGTAAAAAGGGACGCGATGAGGAAGGCGGCAATCAGGATCGATTGAAGACCGCCGAATATACTGAAACGGCGCGGACCTGATCCGGCTGATGTATTTGAGGCTTGAGATGTTGAATCTTCTTCAACAGTGCCCTGATCAGGCGATTTGGACGTTAAAAGGTCATCTTCGTTCATAGTCAACTCGTTCTTTGAATTATAGCAAGGTTTATGCCATAATATGAAACATGGAAGATTTCTTTGGCTAGAATTTCGCCTGACGGAATTATTCAGGGGTGGAGTGTGTGAGAGTGAGGTGTTTCAAAGATGATGATGCCGGTTGAATTGCGTGAAGTCATGCGGCGCTGGGCGAGCGGAGTAGCTATTCTAACCACCGGGGACAGGCAACTGCAACATGGGATGACGGTAAATTCATTCACTTCGGTCTCGGTGGACCCCCCGCTGGTGACGGTAACCATGGCCAACACCACACGAACCAGGCAAATGGTCGACCGGGTTGGTACTTTTGCCATCAACCTTCTATCGGCCGGGCAGGAGGAATTATCCGAGCGGTTTGCCGGACATGTGAGCGAACAGGATGACCGCTTTGCAGGTTTGAAGGTCGATTACCTCTTCGAGGGAATTCCTGCACTCGCGGATGCGGCGGCATGGGTATTGTGCAGGGTGGTGCACACGTACCCGATGCCCAATTCCACACTTTACATCGGGGAAGTGCTGCAAGCCATGAAGGCGGGGGACCAATTACCGCTGGTGTATTTCAACCGGGGCTATCACAGGATTGAGAATGAACACGAAACTGACTGAAGACGAAAAGCAATACCTGTTAAAACTGGCGCGTGAAACGATCTCGAACGCGCTGAATCAGTTGCCGGAACCGGTGGTGAACCTCGAGGCATTATCACCGAATTTACTCGGGCAGGGTGCTTCGTTCGTCACGCTGACACGGCATGGTGAGCTGCGCGGCTGCATCGGGAGCCTGGAAGCGCACCAGAGCCTGGCTTTGGATGTGCGCGAACACGCGTACCAGGCTGCGTTTGAGGATTATCGCTTTCCACCGCTAACCAGGTCTGAACTGCCTGACCTCAGCATCGAAATTTCGCGGCTGACAGCTCCGGTGGAGCTCACTTACGATGCACCGGGTGACCTGGCGCGGGAATTAACCCCGGGCGTGGACGGTGTGATCCTGCAGGATGGGTACCGCCGGGCTACTTTTCTGCCGCAGGTGTGGGACCAACTCCCACAGGCAGAAACCTTCCTCGCTCATCTTTGCGCAAAAATGGGGTCCCCTGCGGATGCATGGAAGCACAAGATGCTTAAAGTAAAAACCTACCGCGTGGAGGAATTCCACGAGTAGGTAATTCAACAAATATTCCTGAAATATTTAGAAGTGGTGTGTTTCTGCGACGTTCAGTACAAAGATCTTGCAGCGTTTTTGCGGTTCACCATTGACCGGCGGAAAACAACTACGGAAAACATTGAGGGCGGCAGTGAGCTGCTCATCTTCAAAAGCGCACAATAAGGTGGTGAGTCCACGCCTTAAGAAACCACCGGTAGAAGCGATCGTGGTCACACGGAATTCGGCGTGAGTGAGCGCGTGAGTTACCTGCTCTGAATCTTCGTCATTTACGATGGCAATGATCATCTTCATGGCTACAACTCCTCGTAATGTTCGACTTCAAGCGCAAAAACGGTTGCCCCACCTACGGTTACCGGGGTTGGCGCAGGCATGGGTAGCGGGGCGCTTTCCAGCGGGACGGCAATGTACTCGATCCGTTGACGGCAGTTCTCTTTCAACGCCTCGACGATCTGTTGTTGACGTTCACAGGGAATACCGATCAACAACGTGGCGTTGCGTCGACCGAGAAACGCCCCGGTACTTGGCAGGCGGGTAATTGAAACGTTCATTTCCTGCAAGATCGATTCAACAATATCAGCGTCCTGGGATTGAACAACGGCCATTAACATTGTGTTGCAGGGTTCATTCGTTTTTTTCGTCATTTGCGGTATCCTCCTTTCGTTATTCGAGTATCACCCGGTTGGAGCCGCTGCGGTTCAGATAGATGACCTCGCCGGTTTGGGTACGCAACTCTGTCACAAAGGGTTTCATTTTCAATTCAACTTTATTATATTGTACCGTAACTGCATCCAGTTTTCGCTTAATAAAATGAGAGAGGATGACTTCTTTGCCGGTTATCCGTACCAGCCCGCGAATGTTGAGGAACAGGTATACCGGTGCCAGATCGTCAATTGTTCTCAGCGACATAGGGGGTGCCCCGGTTGTCGTGGAATGCTTTGCGGTTAAGCGGTCGATGAACTGGCACTGATACAACTCTTCTGCCAGGTTGATGCGTCCGTAGCGCAAAAGACCCTTCACGATCAGCGTCACCAAATAAGCGGGCGCGGGAAGCAGTGCCCCTTTTTCGTCGCGTGAGATCAAGGCACCGGAGTGCTCAGATAACCACTGCGTAATCGGGTTTGCACGCAGAAAGCGGGCAACACGAGGGGGAGTGAGAAAGCCAGCGTACAGAACGAGAAGATCAGTGAAGCCTTTTTCCATCAGGTCAGCCTGACCAATTTCAAGCGTTGATCCAACAGGCAGGTCTTCGAT
>CAYWVP010000216.1:0-3008 GCA_964461605.1 uncultured Anaerolinea sp. | reverse complement strand
ACCGTGTTGGAAGGCGAGGTGCTCTGCAACCGCATCAAGCGCTTTTTCTGCGCGGCCATCCTCGATACCGATCCCGGCCATGACGCACAAACCCTGCGGTTCAATGAATATTTGACCTTCTTCATTCTCTTTTGAACCCACAGGATGACCGTAATCGTCATAGGCGCGGCGGAACCATGCGCCATCCCATCCGGCAGAATCGATCGCTGCTTCAAATTGTGCGCGGAAGCGCGCGTAGTTTTCTAAATCGGTCTGCTTGCCCAGTCGTGAAGCGATCTGTTCCATCTCGTGTGCGGCAATGATAAACAGTGCGGCTACAAAAACACTCTCTGCCGTTTTTCCATCCCGGTTGGTGAGTGTCTGAAATGACTGTCCCGGCGAGTTCGAAAAAGCGTTGAGGTTGAGGCAGTCGTTCCAGTCCGCCCGACCGATCAGCGGCAACCCGTGGGGTCCGATGCGATCAAGCGTGTATTGCATGGAACGGCGAAGATGTTCGAAAAGGGGAGCTTCGGTCCCGGATTTGTTGTCGAATGGAACCGGTTCATCCAGGATGGACCAGTCGCCGGTTTCCTTCAGGTAAGCCGCGGCGGATAATACCAGCCACAAGGGATCGTCGCTGAAGTTCCCGCCAACATCGAGGTTGCCCTTTTTAGTTAGTGGTTGGTACTGATGGTAGGCACCGCCGTCGGGCAATTGTGTCGCGGCAAGGTCAAGCAGGCGCATGCGGGCTTTTTCCGGCAGCAGGTGCACAAACCCCAGCAGGTCCTGGGTGGAATCGCGAAAGCCCATACCCCGGCCGATGCCTGACTCAAAGTAAGAGGCTGAACGGGAGAAATTGTAAGTGACCATCATCTGGTAGATGTTCCAGATGTTGACCATGCGGTTGGCGTGCAGCTCGGGGGTTTCCACCTGGAATTTTGCCAGCAGTTCGCGCCAATACTTGCTAAGGGTGTTAAAAGCCTCGTCAACCACTGCAAGTTGCCGGTATCGCTCGATCACCGGTCTGACCGTGGTCTTGTTGATGGTATTCGAACCTTCAGGATCAAACTTGGCGTTCTCGTCGTTTTCGTGATACCCCAGCAGGTAGATCACCACGCGTGTCTCACCGGGTGCCAGAACGATCCGGTTGTGGTGAACGCCGACCGGCTGCCAGCCATGGGCAATGGAATTGCCGCAATGTCCTTGTTCAACGGCCAACGGTTTATCCCAACCGCGGTACGCACCCAGGAAAGCCTCCCGGCTGGTGTCAAATCCGGTTAGCGGTTCTGAGCAGGCGAAGAAAGCGAAATGATTGCGACGCTCGCGGTATTCTGTTTTGTGGTAGATGACGCCGTCTTCCACTTCCACTTCGCCGATGTTCAGGTTGCGCTGGAAGTTGGTGGCGTCATCCATCGCGTCCCACAGGCAGAATTCGACCGCAGAGAAAAGCGAGACATCAGCCGGCGTGTCCCGGAGGTTGGTGATCTCCAGGCGCCAGATCTCAAGATTGTCTTTCAGTGGAATAAAGTAGGTGACGCTGGAGCGGATGCCGGATTTTTCAGCTGTGATGGTGGTGTATCCCAGCCCATGCCGGCATTCATACTCATCCAATGCTTCGCGTACAGGCTGCCAGGAGGCTGACCAATACACGGGTAGCGGGGCAGAATTGTCTCGAATGTATACGTAACGGCCGCCTTCGTCTAAAGGTGCGTTGTTGTAGCGATAACGTGTCAAACGGCGCAGCCGCGCGTCTTTGTAAAAGGAATATCCACCAGCCGTGTTCGAAATGATCCCGAAATAATTCTCCATCCCCAGGTAGTTGATCCAAGGCAGGGGGGTATCCGGCCTGGTGATGACGTATTCAAGATGGGGATCATCAAAATAACCAAAACGCATAACGAATCCTTTTATTAAAATGGCTTACACGTGACCCATTGCATCACGTGTAAGCAGGAATTGCCTGGTGAGACAAGGGTCTAAATCACGATGACGAAGCTCGATGTTCTGTTCTACTCTTTCACTGCTCCCATTGAGATGCCATTGACGATGTAGCGGGAGAACAGGAAGTAGATAATGATGATGGGCACCACTGAGGCAGCCAACCCGAGGTAGATGGCGCCGTATTCATGGCGGTACACATCTCCACGCAGGGTTTGCACAAGCATAGGCATGGTGTATTTATCGCGCGACGTGATCAAAATGAACGCGTTGAAGAAGTTGTTCCAGGCTGCCACGAAAGTAAAGATTCCCAGTGTGAAGGCGCCCGGTGCTGCCAGCGGGAACATGATGCGATGGAAGATGCCCAGTTCACTGGCGCCGTCGATCCTGCCGGCGTCGATCAGGTCCTGGATCATCACGCCTTCAAGGTATTGCTTGCAGAAGAACACGGATGCTGCTGAAGCAATGCTCGGGAGGATGAGCGATAGATAGTTGTCATCCAGGCCTATCTTCACCATGTAGTGATAAAAGCCGATGATCGAAAGCTGCATCGGGATCATGACCAGCACCAGGATGAAGTTATACAGGAATTTTTTTCCCTTGAAGTCGTAAGCGACAATGCCGTAGGCTGTCAGCATGGAAAAGTAAACCGTGATCAATGTCGTCGAACCGGCGATCACAAAACTATTCAAAAAGCCGCGCGGCAGGTCCAGGCCTTTGCTGAGCAGGATCTTGTAATTGGAGAGTGTGTAGACACTGGGCAGGAAGCTGATCCCCTGCTGTATTTGAAGCGTGGAACGCGTGGCGTTAACGATGAGCAGCCATACTGGTACCAGCGTGATCAAAAGCAGTAATACCAATAAGATGTAGATCAACACGCGGGAGAGAACGAGCGAAAAGCGATAATGTTCCTTTTTCATTTTTCTCCTCCTACGCTTTAATCGGCTTATCGTCGTGTTTTTCGCGCAGCAGGAAGAAGATAAGCAGCGCGACAACGGTGGTCATGATGAACACCATCACACCAATGGAAGAGGCAGCGCCAATGTGACCCTGGCTGCTGCGGAAGCGCATGTACATCATGATGTTGTTGG
>CAYWVP010000215.1:1313-3050 GCA_964461605.1 uncultured Anaerolinea sp. | reverse complement strand
TGGGTGCTGAGGAGATCGGTGATGTGATGCTGGCAGGCAGCCTTGATCAGGCGGTCGGGCTCTCCCTGCAGCACACAGCGCATTTTGTTGCCTTCGATGTTGAGGTTGCGGATGTTGGGAATGCCGGCGAAAATATCCTTCGTCACCGCATCTGCGAAACGCATCTCGATCACGCGCACCGCCCGGGAACGCAGCTGGGTGCCGCGCTCGATGGCTACCAGCTTGCCGCGGTGCAGGATGGCAACGCGATCGCAAATGCGCTCCATCTCTGGAAGTGAGCGGGAGGTGATGAAGACAGTGCGTCCCGCCTGGCGGACATCAGCGATCAGGCGGTAGAAGATATCCTGGACGGCCGGTTTCAGTTCATAAGTGGGTTCATCGAGCACCAGTAATTCGGGGCGGGGGATGAAGGCGAGCAGCAGGTCAAAAACCTGGCGATCGTGAGAGGAGAGGGTAGCGGCGGGCTGCGCCAGGTCAAGATCAAGTTGTTCGGTCAGCTTCTGGATGTCTGTCCAGAGCATTCCACCCGGGGTGTGACCCTGGGAACGGAGGAGTTCAGCCACGGTGTGGCGGGTGGAAGAGGTGTAATTACCGGGGTAAAAGCCGGCGCGCTCGCGAATCTTGCGGGCTTCACGCTGGCTGTCGAGGCCGAATATCATCAGGTTGCCGCTTGAAGGGCGCATGTAACCGGCGAGCAAGCTGAAGAGGGTACTCTTGCCGGCGTGGTCATTGCCCAGCAGCCCGAAGATCTCGCCGGGCTCCACTTCGAACGATATGTTTTCAATCCCCTGGCGGTGACTGTATTTCTTATTAATATTTTCCGCTTTAATGACAAAATAGCGCATACCGGCCTCCCAGAGCAAGTCTGACCCCGTGGTAGTGGGGACGCATGTTGATGATCAGTAACCGTAAAGCCGGAAATAAAAACCGGCTGGTAGCGGAAGTACCAGCCGGCAGAAAATGCAGGTGTTTTGATCAGGGAAACCTGATCAGGCGGGTACTTCCTCCGTGCGCCTGAAGCCCAAGAGCCGCGGCGCAATATTCAATTGAACGATCTTGGATGACTTCAGGCTTCCCCGGCAACTAAGGGGAGGCACGTCTCTTGAGCCATCCGATTCTTCCGACTGCATTTGGTAACCTTTCTGCTTAAATACTGGCTGCAATTAAGCTGTTGTTCAGTACATCGATTTTAAGTTTTCCCGCGGTGGTTGTCAATAGGGATATTCAGATTGCAGGAAACCCGGCCTTCTTCAGTTCATAAAGGATCTCGTCGCCTTCAGAACCGGTCTCGTTGAAGCAGTTCTTCAATAGTACCCTGCGGGAGCGGATATTGTCCGGCAGGGTGTTGGCGGTGATGCGCCTGCATTCGGGGTGGCTGAAAGCCCAAACCACCAGCGCTTTGACCGCTTCGGTCATGTAACCCAGGCTCTGATAGATCGAGTTGATTCCGTAACCGATCTCTACACTTCCATCTGCGGAGGGCAGGCCCTTGAAACCCAGCAGGCCGGCGGCGATGTTCTCGCTGTTGATCACAATCAACCAGTATGTGATCCAGTTGTGCTGTGCGGGGTCGACATCACGCATGATCTCCAGCTTCTTGCGGATGGCCACCTCTGCCTGCCCCTGCATCAAATCGGCTACGATGGGATAATTAATTTGCGCCGCGAGATCCCGCGCGGAGACCAGACCGGTTTCAAGTTGCTGCCTGGTCAGGGGAATCAGAGTGAGACGTTCAGT
>CAYWVP010000215.1:0-1213 GCA_964461605.1 uncultured Anaerolinea sp. | reverse complement strand
CAGGCTGGTTTCCAGGTTCGCTACCGAAAGGGGGATAAGCGCCAGGCGCTGTGTACTGATCATTTTTTCTTCCAATAATTATCGAATCGTTAAAACTAGTGTAACAAACGCAGTAATGGATGTCAATCAACAGTCATTTTGTTATAATCCAATTATCCCACACGTTCTACGAAAGGAAGACCATCATGACAGCGACCGTCTTTTATGGCTCACCCCGACAAGCCCGCCTGGAGGCCGCGGAATCCTTACCAGCCAAACTTGACCTGATCCTGGACCTGTTGCACCTGAGCGACCGGGTTAAGGGTGAAACGGTATGCCTCAAACTGCACGTCGGAAACAACATCGGGTATTCCACGATTCACCCGATCTTTGTGCGCAAGGTTGTACAGGCGATCAAAGCGGGCGGCGGTAAACCCTTCATCGTCGACGTGGATTGGGATGTGGAGGGCTGTGCAGCACGCGGGTATACCAGCGAAGTGCTGGGCTGCCCGGTCTATACCAGCGCCGGGATCGATGAGAAGTATTACTACACTCACGAGTGGGAATACAAGAACATGAAAACCTGGAAAGTGGCGGGGATGGTGGAGGACGCCAGCTTTCTGGTCAATTTTGCCCATGTCAAGGGGCATCCATCGTGCAGCTTTGGCGCCGCGTTCAAGAATATCGCGCTGGGCTGCATGGTCGGTGAAACACGCAGCGCGATCCATGATACCAACCACTACGATAAATACTGGTTCAAGGAGTTTTGCCCGGACAAAAACGTGATGCAGAAGATCGTGGATTCCTGCCCGTTCGGCGCGGTAGTCATCGACCGGCATGACGCGGAGGAAATGCACGTGCATTTTGAACCCTGTACGCAGTGCATGCGCTGCGTTAAGGTTGCCCCGCCGGGAAGCCTGCTGATCCAGCCGGCCAATTTCCATTCATTTATGGAAGCAATGGCGATATCAACCGCGATCACCCTCTCCACCTTTGCCAAGGAAAAAGCCGTACACCTGGCGCTGGCCACTCACATGACCCCCATGTGCGACTGCTTCGGTTTTACCACCATGCCGATAACGCGCGACGCGGGTATCTTCGGGTCGGATGACATCGTGGCGCTGGACAAGGCGATCCTGGACATCACCGCGCAGAACCCGTTGATCCCTGAGAACCTGCCGACCAGCCTGGAGATCCAGCCGGACGCCGGGCATCCGTTCGCGCAGATCCACGG
>CAYWVP010000214.1:1589-3055 GCA_964461605.1 uncultured Anaerolinea sp. | reverse complement strand
GGAATGATCGAGCCGGCACGCTGGAACAACGGAGGCTGATAGAGATCATCCCGCACCAGCGGATATTTCTCGAGCCATTCCCCTTCGCTGTTGTGCCACTCAAAGGTATTAAAATCCACCCAGTTCCCGGCAGGCAGATAGACATCCATGAATTCCTGGAACAAAGTGGCGGAAAACCCGGCCAGCAGATCACGCCCGATCATCTTCTGCGCGCCCAGCTCCCGCACGTTCGCGTCCTCCTGGTAGTAATACACCAGGGGGGCAAACAATGGTTCGCCCAGCAAATAAGCGCGGTGTGCCAGCGAGTAATAATAGGGACTTAAAGTGTAGCGCAGCCGCACGTTCGCCAGATTGCTTGCCAGGTCACCAATACGGTCCGGGGCGGTCTCCTGGCAGTTGCACAGGTTGTTGGTGTGCGGACGCACGGGTACATCCAGCAACGATCCTACAGCAAACCATGGCGTATATATGTTATCGATTCCGCCCACGACATTGCCGCGGTAAAACCCGCCGATATCCGAGCCGAAATAATCAATACCGGAGAGTGACATCTGCCCCTGCACCTGCAGGTGAGCCGCCAGGCTCTCCAGGTTGGAGCCGATATCTCCGGACCACATGCTCACGCCAAATCGCTGGCTACCGGGTGAACCGGAACGCGAAAGGATGAACGGCCGCCGCGTGACGCCATTACGCTGATAACCCTCAAAAATACTCTGGCTCCAGTAGAAGTTGTAAAGGTTGTGAATGTCAAACTGGTTGTTTTGCATGGTATACGCGTCGGGAATACCGTGATACCAGGAGACCGCATCGAACATTTCCGGTTCACCCAGGTCTGTCCAGTGACCGATGACGCCCATATCCACCAGGGATTGGCGTTTCTCATCATGCCAGTAGGCTGTGGCGTCCGGATTGGTCCAATCGATCATGCCGCCGATCCCCCACCATGGGTTTGATTCCAGGTAAACCGGATCTCCACCCTCTTTCCGCGCCACCAGGTAGCCCTTTTCAGCCAGTGTGGCGTGTTCCGGCAACCCGGCGCTGATGTAAGGCTCCTCGATGGGCATGATCCCCACACCATCTTCGGCATACTGTGCGATGTGCCCGGCTGGATCCGGGAAGTTGACCGTGTCCCAGTTCAAACCGCCCATGGCGCTGTT
The DNA here is from genome assembly GCA_964461605.1 of uncultured Anaerolinea sp. Classification (GTDB taxonomy): domain Bacteria; phylum Chloroflexota; class Anaerolineae; order Anaerolineales; family Anaerolineaceae; genus UBA6107. The sequence goes on along the minus strand of CAYWVP010000214.1, from coordinate 1,898 downwards.
CTCAGAGTCCGACTTGATACCGCCAAACCAGAGCAGGTCCAATACGAAGCCATCCACGGGGAAGTTGTTTGCCCGCAGGCTGGCCAGTTTATCCTTCAGCTCCGCCCAATTATCAAAACCATATTCTGATATCCACAAGCCGAACATCTTTTTCGGCGGTACAGGCGGGGTGCCGGTCAGCGCCATGTAACTTTCGCGTAATTCCGGCAGGTCGTCACCGGTCATCAGGTAAAACCGCACCGCATCACCCGCCACGTTAATGTCCCAGGGTGCCTTGCGGAAGTTCCAGGTCTGCGCAGCCTGGTTATC
>CAYWVP010000214.1:0-1489 GCA_964461605.1 uncultured Anaerolinea sp. | reverse complement strand
TCCATATCCTCCGGGCACATGGTGGTGAATTGCCACTCCTTTTGGTGCAGTGTATCCACAGCAGTCAGGCATAAGTTGGCATCAACGTTCACCCGCATGGCATCGGTCACCAGGCTGCCGTCGTCCTGAACCGCAAATTGTTGCGGACCAGCGTGATCTTTCTTGAACACCATCGGCGAAGTCCAGAGCGGCTGGGTGAGGTCGTGTTCCACTCCCTTCACGGCATATTCACCGTGCAACAGCCCATCCTCAAGGAATTCCAGTATCAGGCAAAAATCATTACGGCAATAGCGCGCACGGGCGCCACCCTCAAAGACCTCCGGTTGCGGTCCGGCTGGAGCATTGTTAGATTGTTGAGAGATTGGGGTTGGATTGCCTTGCGGTTCAACAGGCGGCTCATCAGATTTTTGACAACCCACCAATAACAGGATGAGCATTACCGATAACAACACAATTCGGGTGGAACTCTTCATGGCACCCTCACTTCTATTTGTGTTTTTGATCATTATACGTTCATTGTTGACCAGAGACTTCCCTGGTAATTCCTTCCGGCTCGGTGTTCAAACCTGGATCACCCGACCTGCCCGCCGCCGGGATGGACGTAGGCTTCATCGACTTCGGCTTCCCTGGCTTTTTGCGGTTTGGCAGCCAGTAAATCATCAAACAGGGGCAGCGCTCCGCTCACCACAGCATTCTCAGCATAAAGGAACATGGCCGCGGACCATGCCTGATGCGCGTACCCCATCGGGTGCCCGGTTTCACCGTGCATCCACTCGTTGAATTCCCAGGGAGTTCGTGATCCCTGGTGATTGCCCTCGGCCAGGCGTACCAGCAGGTGTTCGGCTTCAGCCTGCCAACCGCGCCGCGCCAGGGCTGCGATGTGAAAACCGCCCACCATAGGCCAGATGCCGCCATTGTGATATTGATGGGGCAGATTGAGGTTGCGGCTGCGGTAATACTCTCGCCAGGAGGGTTCCCCGGGATAGATGGGTGGATGGATCGCCTTGGTGGGGTAAGGTTCGGCCATCCCCACCTGCTTCATGTACTGCAAAATATGCTCCGAGCGATGCCCGTCTGCCACACCGGTGAGGATACTCAACACGTTGCCCAGGCTGTCACACCAATCGCCGTATTCACGGAACGCCACCCAGGGCAGGTAATAAGGCCGGCTGGAGATCGTGCCAATGTTGTAATAAAGCATGAACCATTCCAGCCGGATGGCTTTGAGCTTTTCCAGGTGTTCGGCAAAATGTGCCGCCACCCAGCAGCGGTCGATCCAGAAAAGCAGGTTCAATCGTTCGTGAATGGACTCCGCGCTGTTGTGGCATGGAGTGTCAAAATCCTGTTCAGGGATCACCTGCTTCATTTCTTCATAAGCCAGAGTCGCCGCATAGTATAGAACATTATCGTACAGCGTGTTGTAGCGTACAGCGATCAGGTCCATCCAATTGCCGGCTTCCGGTATTTCCAGCAGGCCGCACTCGTTCAT
>CAYWVP010000213.1:1787-3059 GCA_964461605.1 uncultured Anaerolinea sp. | reverse complement strand
GAGACAGACCAGACCATCACCGTGGAAGCCGGCATGACCGGTCCGCAGTTGGAGGAGCTGCTCAACAACGCTCCTGAGCGTCTCGGGGCTCTGCGCAGCTACACCTGCGGTCATTTTCCGCAATCCTTTGAATATTCCAGCGTGGGCGGCTGGGTGGTCACGCGCGGTGCCGGGCAGAATTCCACCTATTACGGCAAGATCGAGGATATTGTCATTGCGCAGCAGTATGCCACCCCGCGCGGGCTGTTCACCACCTGCCCGCATCCCCGCAGCGCCAACGGTCCTGATTTTGACCAGATCATGATGGGCAGCGAAGGCAGTTTTGGCGTGCTGGTAAATGTCACCTTAAAAATATTCCGCTGGATGCCGGGCAACCGCCGCCGCTACAGTTACATGTTCAAGAACTGGGACGACGCGGTCGAAGCCTGCCGTGAGATCATGCAATGCGAATGCGGTTATCCCTCGGTCTTCCGCCTCTCCGACCCGGAGGAAACCGACGTGGCGATGAAGCTTTATCACATCGAGGGCACGCCGGCTGATACATTCCTGAAAATGACAGGTTATCAGCCGATGCAGAAATGCCTTCTCCTCGGGCTGACCGACGGGGAACGCGGTTACGCGCGAAATGTTCACCGCAAGATCCGCCAGATCTGCCGCAGGCACGGCGCGTTCAACATCAGCTTCGCTCCTGTTGTGTCAAACTGGGAGAAAGGTCGCTTCCGCGATCCCTACATGCGCGAGGATCTGGAGGATTTTGGCATTCTCATCGACACACTCGAGTGCGCGGTCACCTGGTCACAGATGAAAGAAGTGCACGCCAAAGTACGCGGTTTTGTAAAGAGCCGCCCCAATACCGTCTGCATGACTCACATCTCCCATGCTTACCCTCAGGGTGGCAACCTCTATTTCATCTTTATCGGAAAAATCGCTACAATAAAAGAGTACCTCGATTTCCAGTACGGGATTTTATCCGCCATCCAGCAAAGCGGTGCTGCCCTCAGCCATCATCACGGCGTCGGCAAGCAGACCTCGCCCTGGCTGGAGGGTCAGATCGGTACCCCGCAAATGGATGTCATCCGCGCGCTGAAGAACCATTTCGACCCGCGCAATATTATGAATCCCGGCGGAACGCTTGGACTGGACATGTCGCCGGAACAGCAGGAATTCCGTTGGAGTAAAGACCTGGAGGATTAGCATGAGTGGTGAGCATTTGCTGGCAATAGATGTGGGTACACAATCCACGCGCGCCCTTGTTTTTGACCTGCAGGGGAA
>CAYWVP010000213.1:0-1687 GCA_964461605.1 uncultured Anaerolinea sp. | reverse complement strand
GAGGCGGAATGCAACTGGCTGCAGCGCTACCAGCCTGAGATCTGGAACAATACGTACAAATACCTCCTCCTCTCCGGTTATCTCACCCAACGTCTAACAGGCCGCTTCGCTGATTCGGTAGGTTGTACCGTGGCCTATATCCCGTTTGATTACAAAAAACAGGAATGGAGCGGTAAATCTGACTGGAAATGGCAGGCTGTGCCTGTGCAGCAGGAAATGCTGCCCGAACTGGTCAAACCCGCCGATCAGATCGGCGTCATCACAGCGCAAGCCGCTTCCGCCACCGGTATTCCCGAGGGCTTGCCCCTCATCGCCGCCGCAGCCGATAAAGCCTGCGAGGTGATCGGTGCCGGCTGTATCGAGCCGAATATCCCCTGTCTTTCCTACGGCACGACTGCCACCATCAACACCACGCTGGAAAAGTATGTCGAAGTGATTCCCCTCATCCCCCCGTACCCCTCCGCCGTTCCCGGCTGGTACTCCCTTGAGATCCAGATCTACCGCGGATTCTGGATGGTCTCCTGGTTCAAACGCGAGTTCGGCATGAATGAGGAGCGCCTGGCCAAACAGCGCGGTGTCCCGGCCGAGGAATTGTTTGATGATCTCGTCAACGCGGTTTCCCCCGGCTCGCTCGGGTTGACCCTGCAGCCTTACTGGTCGCCGGGCTTGAAAATTCCCGGTCCTGAAGCCAAGGGGGCCATCATTGGCTTTGGGGATGTACATACCCGCGCCCACCTTTACCGTTCCATCCTCGAGGGTCTCGCCTACGGGCTGCGCGAAGGCGCCGAGCGCACCAGCAAGCACACGCATGTTCCCATCACTGAGATCAGGGTCAGCGGCGGCGGCAGTCAAAGCAAAGCCGCCATGCAGCTCACCGCGGATATTTTCGGGCTGCCTGCCACCAATCCGCACGTCTACGAGACCAGCGGGCTTGGTGCGGCCATTGACCTGGCCGTAGGCTTGAAGTTGCATCCCGATTTCGCCACTGCTGTGAAGGCTATGACCCGCAAGGGACAGACCTTCGAACCGATCAAAGAGAACCAGCGCATCTACGACGACCTGTACAACCGCGTCTACCTCAAGATGTACAGCCGGCTTAAACCGCTTTACGACGAGATCCGCAGCATCACCGGTTACCCGCCGAAAGATTAAACGCTTGATCTTGAACCGGATTCAACGAGCGGACAGTGGTCTGCTCGTTTTTCTATCAACAATAATCATATAAAATTATCCATGGATGAATAGTGGAAACTTGATTGAATCGGAGACAGCGCATGCTGAAAATTGACCACGAACATTTCCTTGACGCCCAGGACCGCGTGCTCATGCTGCGCGGTGTCAACCTGGGCGGCAGCAGCAAAGTACCCGTCATCCCGGATGGCTCCACTTACCGCGCAGAAGGTTTCTTCGATCACCACGCTGTTTCATTTGTCGGGCGGCCTTTCCCGTTGGAGGAAGCCGACGAACATTACTCGCGCCTGCGCACCTGGGGCTTCAACACCCTGCGCTTCCTGGTCACCTGGGAGGCTATCGAACACGCCGGACCTGGTGTTCATGACCAGGCTTACCTGGATTACCTCTATTCCGTGGTGAAGAAAGCCGGTGAGCACGGCTTCTTCGTCTTCATCGACCCGCATCAGGACGTCTGGTCGCGTTTCTCCGGCGGGGATGGCGCGCCCGGCTGGAC
>CAYWVP010000212.1:0-3085 GCA_964461605.1 uncultured Anaerolinea sp. | reverse complement strand
ATGACCAGGCAGGCAGCGTTCTCATCGGTGAATTGCGGGTTGAAGGAATAGCCGAGCTTTCTGAAGAAATCCATGCTGTGCTTCAAATCTTTCACCGGCAAATTTACAAATATTTTTGTGCTCATCATCATTCTCCTTTCCAGATTAAGTATATTATACCAATAAGATAATAATTATCATATATGTATGTTAACACCAGGGAGGGGCTGTATTAAGTTAAGTATTAAGGCATATATCTTGCACCTGATAATTGATGAAAAATGTCATAGGTGAGGTGTGCCATGTTTAAATCCAAACTCAAATCGCTGTTCGATCCCAAGCAAAAGTGGGTCAGAATCGCCTTGATCGTCCTCGGGGTGATCGTGCTTATCGCCATCCTGGCGCTGGCCGGTTCCATTTTCATGAAGGATAAGGCTCAACCCGCTACCGGCGAGCCTCTCATTGAGGTTCCTTTCCTCAATGGGCTCCTGGAGAAGGAAGACCAGTCTGGAGTAGTGCCTGTGGAGCAGGGGGCTGACCCGTCTCCAACAGCTGAGCCCCAGTTCGAAGGTCCCAAGACTCTGACGGATCCGCGCGAGATTACCCTCGCCGAACAGATCCGGGCAAAGGCCGCCGAACGCAAGGATATCCTGGCATTTGTCATCTTTGATGTAGCAGTGGACAGGGTCGACTTCTCCAAAGATGGAAAACTGGCGCTGGTGTGGATCTCCCTGGTGGATAAAGAGACCGGGCTCGTTCAGCCGGGTGAACCTGGGCTGGTCATCGCCAGTGAGAAGAAGGACCCCACCAAACCGTGGAAACTGCTTTTCCAGGCGGACGAGGGTTTCGGCGCAGCGCTGGCTGAGCTCCCTAAAAAGCTGATCTCTGAAGAATTAAAAGTGCAGTACCGGCCGTCTGAGCAGAAGCTGCAGAAAGATGCCACTGTCTTCACTGGCTACCGCCTGCCGTGGAAGAAGGGTGATACGGTCCGCCTCACCGGCAGCATCGGGCATGTTTACACTTACAAATCCTGCCCCTCCTCCTGCCTGTACGCCTTCGATTTTGCCAACGGCACCATGTTCGATGTGGTAGCCGCCAGGCAGGGTACTGTAAAATACGTGGTCTGGAAGTATGAAAATGGCGACCCGAAGAACGCCAACTACATCGTGCTGGAGGACACCAGCACCACTCCCACCACCTACCAGGTCTATCTCCACCTGGCCAAGGACAGCATCCCCGCTGACCTGCGTAAAGCAGGTGCGAAAGTGGTGCAAGGCCAGTTCCTGGGCAGGGCGGATGACACGGGTTACAGCACCGGTCATCACCTGCACTTCCATGTGCACACCAACCCTGAATCCTACTGGGGTAGATCGGTCGATATCGTTTTTGACGATGTAACCGTCAATGGCGGACGCCCGCGTATGTGCTCTGAATCCAAGGCTTTACCGCAGCTGGGTGATGAATGCATGCCGCAGGACAAGTATGTATCCAATAATGGCGACACCGAGTTACCCACCGGAGGTATCTCCAGCCCGGAACCCGGCACCAAGATCAAGTCACCGACTCTCAACATCAGCGGTTGGATGAAAGATGACACGGGAGTTGCTTCCGGTCAGTTATATTACAAGGTGGAAAAAGGCAAATGGGAGCCCATCGGTAAAGCGGTCAAGAAGGGGCAATTCTCCCGTTCCATCGACCTGTGCGCCGCCGGTATACCGGATGGCGAATTCTCGCTGGCGCTTGAGGTGACCGACCAGGCTGGCAATGTTTCAGACTTGCAGGGCAAGCTTGAATTCATCAAGAAGTACGAATGTCCTGCGCAGCCCGTGACCTGCAAACCCGCTGCCGATGAGGTTTCGCTGCATTCCGAAGCGGATTTTCAGGGTGAGTGCCAGGTATTAAACATGGGCGATTACGCCATCATGGATAAAATGCCCGCGGTAAAAGCGGATCAGGCAGTTTCCATCCAGGTGGGCGCTGATGTCACCGCCTTGTTGTATCCTGACGCGGACTTTGCCGGTACGGTGGAGGTCTTCCAGGATGGCGACAATAATCTGGGCAACAACGCCATCGGAGCAACCAATGTCGGATCTCTGCGCGTGGTTCAACGCGTGCTCACCCCCGTGCCGCCTGTCATCGCCTTGCCTGAAGCCATCACCACCGCCACCGACCTCAACATCAGTTGGTCGACTGAAGCAGGCGTTGAATCCAAAGCCACCCTCAGCGGACCGGATGATTATACAAATGGTCTGGATTGGCAGGCTGGCGATAGTTGGAAGGTGGGCAAACTGGACAAAGGTAAATACACACTGACCGTGGAAGCGCGCAATACCGTCGGTGTTGCCACCACGACCCAGGAATTCACCGTCAGTAAACAGGCGGTAGCACCGGAATCACACATGGAAATCCTGCCGCAAGGCAGCCGCACCACCTCGATCAGGCTCTCCTGGGTGGTTGACGCGCGCGCAGCTGAAGTGGATCGTTTTGATCTGCAGTGGCGCGAAGCCAAGGGCGACTGGGTCAACTGGGGTGAACCGATCGACGGAAAGACGCGCGAGGTGAACTTCTGGGCAGCGCCGGATAAGCTGTACGAGTTCCGCCTCCGCGCGGTGAGCAAAAACGGCGAGGCTGAAGCCTTTACCGGCAAACCTGAAGCTTCCACCTTTGTGCTGCCGGATTGCGCTGATGACGCCTTCGAAGGCGAAGGAACCGGTGATGACAAGCGCGCGAGCGCACCGGTAGCCAAGTATGGAGATGTCCAGACCCACAACTGGTGCCAGCTGGGCGACGTGGATTGGGTGGTGTTTGAAGCCGTTGCGGGTGATCCTGTGACCCTGCGCGTCGATCCGCTTGGTGCGGCGGCAGGAGCCAACCTCAAGCTCTTCAGCGCCGGCTCTGATGAAATGTTGGCTGAGACTAAAGCCGAGAACTCAGATAGCGTGACCACACTATCCTGGACTGCCCCGGCAGACGGCGCATACGCCCTCAAGATCTCCCCGGTGGAAGATAAGATTGCCGGCGAAGATGCCACGTACGAGTTTTCCATTCAGAAGCGCAGCACCATCAAGGCTTCATGGTTCATGGTGCTGGCCGGCGTGGTCAGCCT
>CAYWVP010000211.1:1503-3100 GCA_964461605.1 uncultured Anaerolinea sp. | reverse complement strand
GCATCAATTTCTGCCAGGTATCCTTCCCGGGGTGAAAGCACCTCGCGAATCACCGGTGCGAGTGGAAACAGCTGCGGGTCATCCACGTAGCGTGGATCGCCGCCCTGGTTCTGCACCAGCTTGCGCAATTGCGCCAACCCTTTTCCGCTCGCCAGGGCTTCTTCCGCCATCTTTCGACCCTCGGCTTCATTTCCCGCTTTTTCACCTATGCGCAACATATGAGAGGCGACCACCAGGCAATGCTCGGTAAAATCCACCGGGCCGTTCCCCTTAAGTGTTTCAATGGCTTCCTTGACCTCCAGCGAGTTCCCTACCGCCATTCCAAGCGGCTGGTTCATATCAGAAAGAAGCGCCACAACCTTCCTGCCGCTCAACCTGCCGATCGCGACCATCAGTTGGGAGAGCTGCCTGGCTTCCTCGAGGTTTTTCATGAACGCGCCGGTGCCCACTTTTACATCCAGCACGATCCCTCTCGCGCCGCCAGCGATTTTTTTACTCATCACCGAAGAGGCGATCAACGGGATCGATTGCACTGTCCCGGTCACATCACGCAGGGCGTACAATTTTCCGTCTGCCGGGGCCAGGTCTGCACTTTGACCGGCCAGCACCAGGCCTTCCTCTTTTAGCAGGTGGATGAACTCCTCCCGCGTCAGATTGGTACGGAAACCCGGGATGGATTCGATCTTGTCCAGTGTTCCACCGGTGAATCCAAGCCCCCGGCCTGACATTTTACCTACAGGCAACCCGCAGGCAGAGACGATGGGTTCTACGACCAGGGTGGTTTTATCCCCCACCCCTCCTGTGGAGTGCTTGTCCACTTCAATGGGGACTATTTCCGAGAGATCAAGCACCTCACCCGTATTCGCGATCGCCAGGGTAAGATCAGTGGTTTCCTGGTCAGTCATCCCGTTCAGCAGGACGGCCATCGCCCAGGCAGAGATCTGGTAATCGGGGATCTCGTTATTTGCAATACCTTTTACGAAGAACCCGATCTCTTCCTTTGATAACTCGATCTTGTCCCTCTTTTTGATGATGACATCCACTGCTCTCATGTGCCTCTCCTCTTCACGCGTTCACTTGATGATCAATTTTACTACAGCAGATTAACAAGAAAATCCAGGTCCTGTTGGACCTGGATCATGAATGAATTGCTTGATTACGGCTGGTTCTTGAGCGAGATCGTAACCTTGCGGTAGGGTTCTTCGCCAACACTTTCAGTGAAAACCTGGGGGTGGTCGCGCAGTTCCAGGTGGATCAACCGGCGTTCGTTGGGAGGCATGGGCTCAAGCGTTTGCTTGCGGCCGGATTGGATGGCCTGTTCTGCCATCCGTCTCCCCAATTGGCGTAATTGGCGTTCACGGCGGTTGCGGTATCCCTGCACATCGATCATCAGGGGAACCCAACGACCCAAATCCTTGTTGACGATCAGGCTGGTAATGTACTGCATCGCATTAAGTGTTTCAGAACGGCGCCCGATCAGAATGCTGAGGTCTTTTCCTTCAACATCCACCAGCACAACACGTTGATCCTTGCTGTCCTGCGGCTCAATGTATTTGGCAGAAACCTCTGCCCTTACGCGCATCCGCTCCAGCAGTTC
>CAYWVP010000211.1:0-1403 GCA_964461605.1 uncultured Anaerolinea sp. | reverse complement strand
ACGCCCGGTTTCGTCGTCTCGTTTTTCTTCCAGAAAGCGATATTGTCCCAGTGTACATTACCGGCAATGGCGTACTGAGCGATCTGGACCAGGTTCGTAACCACAAAGTAAAGTGCTAAACCGGATTGCAGAGACCACGCCAACCAGCCCATCAGGAATGGCATGTAGATGTTCATCATCTTGGACATCATGGCGCCCTGGTCGTTCGCTCCAGGTGATGGAGGCGGGGCAATGATCTTCGAAGAAATGTAAGTTGTGATCACCACAACTATCGCCAGCACCGGAATCCCGAAGTTCAATCCCGGGATGAATAACCGTTCGGGTGCGCCCATGTCCATCCATAGAAACTTGCTGGTCAGAGGCAGTACATCAGCCAAGTTGAGGAAGTTGGGGTAAATGTGCCTTGACAACTTCAACAAGTCGATCGGTCCGGAAGCCATCGTTTGGATCAACGCCTGGTAAAGACCGATGATGATCGGAAACTGGATCAGGGTGGGCAAACAGGAGGACATCGGATTGATCTTAAGCTCCTGGTAGAGCTTCATCTGCTCCTGTGCCAATCTTTCCTTATCACCCTTGTACTTGGTCTGGATCTCAATGTACCGCTTGTCCTTTTGCAGTTCCTGCATCGCTGTGGAACTCTTGATCTGTTTGGCGGTTAATGGATAGAGCACGATCTTGGTCAGGATCGTGAACAGGATGATCGCCACCCCGAAATTGCCCACCAGCTTCGAAATCCATAGCAGCAGGTTGATAAAAGGCTCAATAATAATCGTATCCCACATGTAGGTCCGTCCTTACTTTTTGTCAGACTTGATAGAGAAGTTCCAGATCTCGTTCCCGTTGAGATCCACAGCGAGCAGCGGTTTTTCGCCCTGCGTCAGGGTGAGTAACAGATTTTCACCATTTTTCTGAATGTTGGAATAAAGACTTCCGTCAAAAGTCCGCGTCCACAAGCGCTCGCCATCGAAACCGATCACGATCAATTCACCGGCTTCGTTGCCAAATGCTACACCGTTCTCCAGCAGTACGCCAGCACCGAGGATTGATGATTCTGTTTCAATATACTGGATTACCTTACCATCAGCACTATTCAGAATATTGATCCGGCCGGACTGATCTCCCAGGTAAAGCTTGCCCTCGTGCAGCAGTGGCGCAGCCCAGATACCACCGCCAACTTTCTGTTCCCACTGGATGCTGCCATCGGCGGCATTGAGCGCGAACAGTGTGCCATCCAGGTTTCCGACGTATAGCGTGCCGTTGTCCAGCAGTGCGCGGGCGACTGCTGAGATCCTAATATCGGTCTTCCAAACCAACTCACCACTGGACGTATTGACTGCGTACAAATTTTTGTCCATCGATGAAAAGTAGACATTGTTCCCATCACTGACCGGCCGGGCCCA
>CAYWVP010000210.1:0-3140 GCA_964461605.1 uncultured Anaerolinea sp. | reverse complement strand
ATGGCGTCGCGGAAGAAATTGACCATCTGAAAGGAGAAGTCGGCCAGGACGAGCTTTCTCAGGTTCTCCAGATCGGTCAGGCTGCCATTCTGTTCGCAATCATGCAGCGCATCGGGTAAATGGAGCATTCCGGAAAAAAAGTCATTGAGCTGACCACCGCGGGATTGAAAATCGGACAACATACTCATTGTTAACGGATGAGTGTCTTTGCAGGTGTGCGGATTTTTCAGGCAAGCCAGATAGCGGCTCAACCAGGTGCGCAACTCCTCATGTGAAATCCGGCTGGCAAATGCCACTGGCAGTTCATTACCCCAGTTTTGCATGATGCGGTCGATCACCTCGGCTGGTACGGGCTGCGAGTGTGTGTCCTGCGGCGGATTTCCCGCGGGGGGTGAAGGTTGGTTGTTGAGATCTATCATCTGGTTACCTCGCGAATCGTCTACCGGTCATTATAGTACATCCCGGCTGTCACCTGATCAATGAAGTTTGGGTCGAGAATCACTTTCATGCAACTTATCCCCCATTTGGGGGATAAGAAATCATCCATTAATGAATTGAGAATCCCAGTTATGGTTGATGTCAACGGGGGATGAGACCTGTAAGCTTAGATTAAGAAATCTATATCCTTTGGGTTAGCCCCGGGGAATATTTTTTTGGTCTCAAAGTAGAGCAGGAAAAATTGATAAGGAGGCTGGAGAATGAGTAAGAATAACAAGATCGATCAACCAGTGGGTCCGGGTGATGCAGGGGATAATCGAATCTCCCGTAGGAAGTTCCTGGGAACAGTAGCCGGTACAGGCGCCGCGCTTGGTGTTACCGGTCTGTTGTCCGGGTGCAAATCCGGGTCAGGTCAGCAGGCGAATGTGACGCCGGATGTACAAGTCCCCGTTGTGGAGACAGGGGTGGACCGGCCGTTTGGCGTGTACGAGGCTGATGTGCTGGTCATCGGTGGCGGAATCACCGGACTCTTCGCAGCAAAAGAAGCCATGAGCGGCGGTTCGAGCGTGATCATCGTCGATAAAGGTCCGTGGGGTCACAGCGGCACCTCCGGTATCAACTGGGGACACGACATGGAAACCAACGAGTGGTCCACAGATGATGGTTCTGCAACTTTAGGGGCAAGTATTTTTCTGAACGATGGAATGGTGGATCAGGATTACGACATTGCATTGGCAAAAGCTGCCCATGAAGCCAGACCAGTAGCCGTGAATGAGCAGATGGGGAACTTTGCCGAACGTGACCGGGAAGGTGCACCGATTGGTAAGAATACAGAAGCTGCGCTGGTGGTAGACCACGGCTGCTTTCCACGTGCTTTTGCTCAATTCGCCAAACGCCAGGGCGCAAAAATTTTTGACCGCACGATGGTCACCGGTATTGTCCTCTCCGATAAGGGAGAAGCCGCAGGAGCAGTAGGCATCAATTTGGTCACTGGAGATGCACACGTCTTCAGGGCTAAATCCGTGGTCATGGCCACCGGTTCCTACGCCTGGTGCTACGGCTGGACCGGCAACACGGCCTGCACCATCGGTGGTCCTGAAAACACCGGCGATGGACATTCGATGTTCCTCAATCTTGGCCTTGAGATGCGCGACATGGAACAGCTGCCGTTTGACTGCGTACAGATCTACCCCACCTCAACTGCCTATGGCATGGGCACTCTGGGACTATCCATTGTCAATCACAAATACGCACTGAATAAGAATGGCGACCGCTACACCCAGATCCAGGATGACCCCGCTTTAGCAGGCCACAATGCGATTTTCATGCGCTTGACCATGCGGGAGATCCATAACGGTCGAGGATTAGACAATGGTTGTGTGTTATTTGATACATCCGAAATTGACACACTAAACCGTTACTACCGCCGGGCAAGGACGCGCAACCGCATGATCGGTTACGAATTGCCCGAAAAAGCGGAGTTGCACTGGGAGTTCTGGGAAAACGCATCCCGCCCAGCAGCGGTAAGTGCTACAGGTGAGACACAAATTCCGGGTCTATTCTATGCAGCTGCAAATACTCAGGCATATTCCGGTTGTGCTTTCTATGGCAGCGTGGGCTCAGGCTACATGGCTGGTAAAAATGCAGCCATCCGCGCGAAAGAGGTTGCCAGACCGAATATCGTTTGGAGTCAGGTCAAGGATGCCCTCAACGATGCTTATGGAAAGCTGGAGAGCGAACCTGCCAATGGAGTTCGTGCGCTCGCGATTTACCACAAGATTCAACAGACAATGTGGAATGGCCTCTCACCGCTGCGTGATGAAAAAAGCATTCAGGGCGTGATTGACACACTGACCGAGATCAAGGAAAAAGATTTTCCGACCATCAGTGTACTATCCAAGAGCAAGCGCTTTAACCTGGATTGGCAGAAAGCGATGGAGATCCCCTTCATGTGGGACTGCGTGATGGGCACTGCCCAGGCGGCTTTGATCCGCAAGGAAACCCGCGGCACGCACTGCCGCACCGATTTCCCGAAGATGGACAACGCCAACTGGCTGGTCAACACGATCGTTCAGAAGAAAGACGGAACGTGGACCGCAGTAACACGCCCGATCGTGGATACCATAATTCCTGCCGAGCAGGTAGCCCAGATGGTTCCAGAAATCGGAATCCTGGATTAATGGGTAAAGGACAAAAATAGGAGAATCCAATGGCAGATCAAGTCGTCACAATCAAAATGTTCCGTTATGACCCGAGCGTCGACGCGGAACCCACTTACAAAACTTACGAAGTCCCCTGGAAGGAATACACCACCGCGCTGGAGTGTTTACATTACATTAACGAGAATATTGAACCGATCGGGTTCGATTTCTCCTGCCGCAGCAGCCTGTGCGGGCGCTGCTCGATCATGGTGGATGGAAGACCATTCCTGGCTTGTGTCAAAGCGCTTGATGCAGGCAGCACATATACTTTTGATCCCATGAAGGGTTTCCCGGTGATCCGCGACCTGGTGGTCGATCACAGCCACATCATGGAGAAAGTTTACGCGACCGGCCTGGCGGTGCAATCTGTTGAGCCGATCGTGAAACTGCAGGACATCCCGTATGACCTGTACTGGGATACCCTCGAGCCAATCAACATGTGCCGCGATTGCATGTGCTGTTACTCGGTGTGCCCTCCACTGCAGGAGGAGAACAAGTGGG
>CAYWVP010000209.1:0-3149 GCA_964461605.1 uncultured Anaerolinea sp. | reverse complement strand
GACAATCGAGGATGGAAAGATCGTGAACCGCGAAATGCGGGAAAAGATGGGACACACTCATTTCGCCGCGGAAAGCCACTCTGAGGAGTCACACGGCGCCGGGCATGGAATGGACGCGGTTTCGCACAATAAGCATGTCAGCATGGCGGAGGTAATATCAGACTGCGAGGTGCTGTTATGTGGAGGGATGGGAATGGGTGCATACGAAAGTATGCGTTTACTGAAGATCCAGCCAATCGTAACTGACCTGAGTGAGATTGACGCTGCTGTGCAGGCTTATCTGGATGACAAATTGATCGACCACACGGAAAAATTGCATTAAGCGAAAAAGGGCGAGTTACGGAACTCGCCTTTTCTTTTTGATTTTGATCGAGGAACTGCACTTCGCAGAGGATCTGAAGGATTCTATGCGCGTGTAGGAAAAATATCCTCGGGAAGGAAACTGTCATGAAAATTGTGTACGAGGATTTGCAGCAGGTCATTGCTGCGCATCAGCAATTCCTGTTGGGGGAGCCGGATGGCGCGAGGGCGAACCTGCAGGAGATCGATCTGTATGGGCGAGATATGGCGGGTGTAAACCTTATGGGTGCCAACCTGAGGGGTGCCAATCTCAAACGGTCGATCTTGTGGGACGCCAACCTGGAGGAAGCGGATATGGAAGGTGCAGCTTTCAAGCACGCCATCCTGCAAAATGCCAAATTACGCAATTCCTGTTTGAAGGGAGCTGGTTTGAAAGGCGTGAATCTGATCAGCGCTGACCTGCGCGGGACAGATCTGAGCGGGGCTGACCTGGATAGTGCCATTCTTGAGGGTGCGGTTTACGATGCAGACACAAAATGGCCGGAAGGTTTTGACCCGGTTACAGCAGGGGCAATTCTATACCAGGGTTGACCCGGACTACAAAAACACTTATCACACATAGGAGTGATCATGAAAATTGTTATTACGGCAACGAAACCACAAACTGATGGGCTGGTTGATCCCCGTTTTGGGCGGGCGCAGTATTTCATCCTGATGGAAGCAGAAACCCAACGATGGGAGGCTTTTGAGAATCCTGCCATTGCACAGTCTGGCGGGGCGGGCGTGGCTGCTGCCCAATTTATTATCGACAAACATGTTGATGCCGTTATCAGCGGTGATTTCGGTCCGAATGCCAGTCGTGCGTTGGGCGGGGCGGATATAAAGATGTTCTTGTTTTCACCAGAGGTGGATACAGTCCAGTCAGCGGTTGACCTGTTCAAACAGGATAAACTGCAGCAGTTTAAGTAGAGCCGGGGATGAAACCACTTCAGATCGCGGTTGCCAGCGGTAAAGGCGGCACGGGTAAGACAACCATTGCAACCAGCCTTGCGCTGAGCCTTGCTGAAAAGTATCAGGTGGCTTATCTTGATTGTGACGTGGAAGCTCCTAACGGGCACTTGTTCCTGCACCCTGAGTTCAACACAAGCACCAAAGCTGTGATCAGGATTCCTCGTATCGACAAGAATCGCTGCACAATGTGCGGAAAATGTGTTGAGGTTTGCCAGTTTCACGCCCTGGCGAAGGTGGGAAAGACAATCATGGTATTCCCGCAACTTTGCCATGGATGTGGCAGTTGTACATGGAATTGTCCTGAACATGCGATTGAAGAGATCCCCAATCCGATTGGAGTGCTGGAGACAGGAAAGGCCAGGCAAGGTTTTCACTACGCCCACGGGACGCTCACCATCAGTGAACCAATGGCAACCCCGATCATTCGTCAGTTGAAGCGATTGGATAAACCACCTCAGACTGCGATCAGCATTCTTGATGCACCGCCGGGCGCTTCGTGCTCTGTAGTGGAGACGTTGCGCGGGTCTGATTTTGCCCTGCTGGTGACTGAACCTACACCGTTTGGGCTGCATGACCTGGGACAAATGCAGGGGATCGTTGAGGAGATGGGCATTCCCGCAGGGGTGATCATCAATCGTGAGAATGGCGATTATTTGCCATTACTGGAGTATTGCGCGAAACAACATTTGCCTGTAATGCTCCGTGTGCCATTTGAGCGCCACATTGCTGAAGGCATTTCCCGGGGGCAGACATTGGTTGAAATCTATCCGGAGTACCGGCAGCGTTTTCTGGATTTATTTGACAGTATAGCTGTACTCGTGAATCAGTAATAGCATAATCTTATACTGGGTAGAGGTTGCAATCGATAGATAAGGAATTAAATCAATTATGAAACAACTAATCATACTCAGTGGAAAAGGTGGAACAGGAAAGACCAGCATTTGCGCTGCTTTTGCACACCTGGCGTCCAAAGAAGGGTCGCAGGGTGGAATCGTGCTGGCAGACGCGGATGTTGACGCTGCCAACCTGAGGCTGGTCTTAAGCCCCGTTGAAGAGGAGACCACGGAATTCCGGGGGGGATCTCTGGCAGAGATCGATCCGGAGGTGTGTATTGGCTGCGGGGAGTGTGTACCGGTCTGCCGCTACTACGCTGTACTGGATGACCCGCAACGCCCTGATAAAAAGTGGATCGATCCGGTGGCTTGTGACGGTTGTGCAGCCTGTGTTTACGCCTGCCCGACCAGTGCGATCCGCATGGTTGTTCAGCAGGAGGGTTTCTGGTTCCGTTCGGATACATCGTATGGAACATTGTTTCACGCTGAACTTTTTCCGGGTAGAGAAAATTCCGGCAAGCTGGTCACGTTGGTCAAACAAAACGCCCGTTTGTGGGCAGAAGAACACCTGGTTCCTTTGGTGATCATTGACGGGCCTCCCGGTATCGGCTGTCCGGTCATTTCAGCTTGCGCCGGAGCAGACCTGGGTTTGCTCATCGCAGAACCCAGCCTGGCCGGGATCCATGACCTCAAACGTATTCAGGCCACTTTGCAACATTTTCGTGTTCCCCAGGTAATCGCGATCAACAAGTCAGATATTTATCCGGATGGGGTTCAGCAGATACACGAATTCGCTGATGAACACGGTATACAAGTCCTGGGCGAAGTGCCATTTGATCCATTAATTCCGTATTCGATGCTATTGGGACTGCCGGTAACGGAAAAATTTCCTGATTCTGACTCATCCAGGGCAATCCGTCATTTATGGCAGACAGTAGCCACGTTGATCGAACCTTTATAGGAACAGGAAATGGAAAACTTTGAATTGCGGGAAAAAATAATCGA